>JAFDAT010000006.1 GCA_019313725.1 Deltaproteobacteria bacterium | reverse complement strand
CGTAACGAAAACTAAGGGGATTCCATATAAAAAATCCGACCCGGGGGGCGGACTGGGCACACCGGGGTACGGGGGGTCTCAGCAGATCACCGTATATATGACGATATAGGGTACCTCGCACAGAGTTCCTCAAAATTTTTATTTTACAAAAATTTCCAGCAAGATGATGCCTTTTCAAATAAACCCATACCCAAGTATACCCCAACCGACTTTACCCCTCATAACCCTGTACGTGTGACCCTGTTTTGGGTGATTCGGCTGTACGTGTGGAGGGTTTTGAGTCACTCTCCCTATCAATCTCATTTATCCTCTCATGCACCACCACGGTGAACATGGGAATGATGTTATCACAGGTCATGCACTGGCACGATAACACAGGGCAATTGATGGTATCTGCAATTGTGGGCAGGTGTTGATGCGTAGGAGATGTCACCACCGGCTCTGGAAGACTTATGATAAGCGTTTTATCTATAGTCCCAACAAACAAAAGCCGAGGCTTAAATAATACCTCGGCCATATTGCGAAATTACAGACAGTTATTTTTTAACGCGGGATTATAGATAAAACGGATAAGGGCGAAGCCGTATCTAATTTTGGCATGAAAGATGCTATATGGGTAAAGTATCCACTTTCTATTATTCATTGTAATTACAAGGCATAACATTGCATAGATTGAAAAATAAGGAAAGGTAAAAAATCGGTGAACGAAGGAAATATCACCTTAAGGTGCAATTTATTCTGCAAAGGCCTTGAACCTCAAATCTTTTTTTGAAACTGGGTAGAAACTACCGCGCAGCGGTTTCGTCCTTATGCCAGAAATCATCAGCTTTTAGAAAATAGACACAATCAATATGTTGTGGTTGGTACAGTAGCGATAGTGACGGCTGTACCAAACGATGTCCAATCGATAATAATTAAAAGCAGGGCTAAAATAGCGTTTACTGCGGTTAATGATCTATTCGACTGCTACTTAGAAAATCAGCTCTGATGTATTTTTCTGCCAGCACATAGCTATCGTGATCAGCAAGCTTTTCAGCCAGTGCTTTGCATTTTTTTATCATTATTTCATCCGAAACAGCAATATCTATGGCAGCAGAAAGATTTTTTGAAGTTAAGTTTTTTCTCCAGATGGATTCCGGTGCGACTCCTAATTTTGGGATCTGCTCAGCAAAGTAAAACTGGTCTGACATGTGGGGAATTATGATCTGTGGAACTCCAGCCCTCGCTGCTGTTGCGGTTGTACCACTTCCACCATGGTGAACTATGGCAGCCATTTTTGGAAATAGAATAGGATGTGAACTTTTCCCCACCACATAACAATTCTGATCCACTTCTCTATCTACACCTAAATTCGCCATTCCGCTTGAGAGGACGATTCGTTGTTTAGCTATCTTTGAAGCCTCAATTACAATCTTGGTTGTTTTTTCAGGTTCTCTGGCGGTCATGCTGCCAAAACCAATATAAACCGGTTTCGAACCTGAATTTACGAATTGTAATAAGTCATCATCGAGAGCTTCATATCGAGGTATTGGTAAATATCCCGTATGATAATATTTTTGTTTAATATCAGATGGTACAGTCGAATACTCTCTGTCGCAAGCCAATAGAATTTTTTCACCTAAAACATGTTCCCAGCAATCTTTAATCGGGGGAAGATCCAGATTCTTTCTGTTCTTATTAATGACGTCTCTATACGAAATATTGAACATTGTTTTGAAAAACTTCCAGCTTAACCAATTAACAGTTTTTGAATGTCGATGACTTTTTACGAACAATGCGGGATGTCCGTTGGATTGAAGCAATTGGGGGCAGTAGCTAATGTATCCAAAAGGCTTTTTCAGGGCTTCCGCAACGGTTGCACCTGCGAAGCCAAAGGTTACAGCTAAAATTAGATCAGCGTTAATTGCAATTCCTGGAAGATTGTTAAATTGAATCTCCATTTCTTTGATAACGAAGTCAGCTAAAGCTTTTGTTGCTTTGATAGGTTGTTTCGTCGGATCTGGAGCTCGGGACACAAATTCTTCACAATCTTCACCCATAGGGATAAACGGAATATTATTAGCTTCGGCCAAAGGTTGAATATTCAACCCTCCACAAATTGTAACGTCATAACCCATTTTGCCCAGATATGATAATAATGAAACTGCTGGTTGAACATCCCCCCTTGTTCCACTTGCAACAGCCACAATTTTATTCATTATTAATTCCTCAAACTGTTTATTTCACCAACCATCAATAGCTTTGCCAGGAAAGTTAATCTATGCTCAAAAATTAGGTACAGCAAATATAACAAGGGCTGTACTAAATACAAATTGATTTATGCCAGTAATCAAGTGTTTTGCTGATAATAAGCTCATACCATATCTTGTACATGTCCAATCCAAGAATTGTTTAAATTTTAGGTCGGTATGTAAATATCTATCCCTCGTTGAATTATCAATATTTTAAGTCTCCCCAAAATTTACAGATATTATTGACAAGATATGGTAATCAACGCCTCTGAAAGGCACTGGCCGATAATTGATTAGATCATATTCTATTGTGATTTTAATATCTTAGACTTAATCATAATCTTCAAATTCCTGTAATCCCCAAATCTGATGAAATCTTTATAAACAACGATCCCAGCAGCGTTGATATTGACTTTTCTAAGCTTTAAAAAGTATAGGGGACATTTTGACTGGTATTAAGACAAAAAGGAGGAAGAGGCGGTACCGACGTAAGCATTTATCTGATGTTTTTGTGAGTATAGATTAGTGACCCGATAATGAAGCCGAGAAATGAAGCTGTGGTGCTGAATTAACTAATGTTTGTGTGTATTTTTCCTTAGGTCTTGTAAGAACTTCATCGACAGGACCTATCTCAACCAGTCGTCCAGCGCGGAATACTGCGACACGTTGACAGAACAATTGCACAACAGCTAAATCGTGTGAAATGTAAAGAATGGTAAGATTGATCTTGTCTCTCAGCCGTTCGAGCAGTGCGAGTATCTGTGCCTGAATTGAGACATCAAGTGCCGAAGTAACTTCGTCCGCAATCAGGAATTCGGGTTTCATGGCCAATGCTCGAGCAATACCAACTCGCTGGCATTGGCCTCCAGACAGTTGGTGCGGATAACGATGCCGTAGATCGATCGACAGGTCGACGAGCTCCATCAACTCATCGACACGATCTGCACACTCCGCCTTTATTGCCAAACCATGTTTCAGCAACGGTTCAGCAACTGTTTGGGCAACTGTAAATCGGGGATTGAGTGAATTATATGGATTCTGAAATACCATCTGAACGGATCGCCGGTAATTGGTTAACTCATCGCCGCGTAACTTCATTATGGATTTACCATGAAATTGAACTTGTCCTTCGCTCGGAGAGACAAGTTTGGTAATTGCTAGAGCGACAGTGCTTTTGCCGGACCCACTTTCGCCTACGATACCGAAAATCTCTCCTTGGCGTATCTTAAAGGATATACCATCCACGGCTTTGACGAGGCCACTGTTTTTACGACGACGAAAAAAATCAAACAAACCCCTTGACGTGTGAAAATTAACACAAAGGTTTTCTACACTTAAAAGGTTTGATGGTTGTGCGGCTGGCTCCGGGACAAGCTCAGGTTCCGGGCCTGACCTTGCACGACGCGCCCTTACTTTTATCGTCGGCTGGGAATCGATCAACATTCGAGTATAGGGATCCTTCGGAGAGGAAACGACGTCTTCTATTTTGCCTTGTTCCACAATCAAACCATTGTGAACGACAACTACCCGTTGGCATAACTCGGCGATTACACCCAGATCGTGTGAAACCAGGACAATGGAGAGATTGCGTTCTTGGTTAAGCGTTCGCAATAAATCTAAAATTCGGGCCTGTACCGTCACATCGAGAGCGGTAGTCGGTTCGTCCGCCAATAATAGTTTCGGCCTGCAGGCGATGGCACAAGCGATCAACACCCGTTGTTTCATACCACCGGATAGTTGATGCGGATAGGCATCGAAAGTCTGCTCGGGGTCGGTAATTCCAACAGCCTTGAGCAGTTCTATCCCTTCAGCTCGCGCCTTCCGAGAGTCTTGGTTAAAATGATATCGGAGCGCTTCGCCTATTTGCTGCCCATTAGTCATCAAGGGGTCAAGGTGCGACGCTGGGTTTTGAAAAATCATTGAGATTTGTTTGCCACGAATTTTTCGCAACTCGTCCTCGTGTTGGCCGATAATGTTGCTACCCTCAAACAAGACTTGCCCATCAATCGAGGCATTTGAAGGTAACAGGCCAAGGATCGAACGGCAAGCGACTGATTTTCCGGAACCACTTTCGCCGACGATGCCGACAATTTCCCCTTCGCCGACCGAAAAGGACATTCCGCGAACGGCATGAACATTGCCGTTGATGCTGTCGAAAGCGACTTCTAAATTTTCGACTGACAGCAACGGTGTCGTTGTACCCTGTGTATTTTTCGATTTACCCATATTAGTTTTTAATCCGCAAATGTTTAGCCAGACCGTCGCCAATCAATGAAAAGCCTAAGCCGAGGGTAACGGTCGCCAGCCCGGGAAAGAGACAGATCCACCAGGCTCCGGTAACATATGGCTGACCATTGGCGATCATCACACCCCATTCGGCGGTTGGGGGTTGTACTCCCAAGCCTAAAAAACCCAGGCCGGCTCCGAATAAAATCACTAGAACCGCGTCCGTCATAGCATAAACGATGATCGGAGCCAGGACATTAGGCAATACATGGCGAAAGGCGATGAATAATGGGTGGTAACCTAGAATTTTAGCCGCCAGCACATACTCCGCATTTTTAACAACCAAGACTTCCGCTCGAATTAGCCGGGCATAAGATACCCAACCGACTGCGGCAATGGCGATGAAAAAATTGGTCAAACCTGGACCAAGTACGGCTACGATCGCTAAAACCAAAACAAAAAAGGGAAATGCCTGGGTAACGTCGGTTACCCGCATCAGGACCGCCTCTACGACACCGCCGAAGTATCCGGCCATGAGGCCAAAAAGTGTTCCAATTATTAACGCCGGTAATACCCCGGCGAAACCCATCCAAATATCGATCCGGCCAGCATATACAACCCGAGTTAAAATATCCCGTCCCAAGTGGTCGGTGCCAAATAGATGATTGATATTCGGTCGTTGCAGTAGTGCCTCAAAATTCAAAGCATTTGGATCGGTCCCCATCAACAGCGGACCACAGAAAGCGGTTACTAACCACAATATAAAAATTCCAGCACCGACGAATAAGGTTGTCGGCAAATTGCGCAGACTCATAACTTTACCCTCGGATCAATAATGGTTGAAATTATATCGACGGCCAGTGTTACTGTAATGGTCACTACGGCATAAAACAGCGTAATGGCTTGAACGACAAAATAATCTCGCCCGAAAATAGAAGAAATCATCAAATCGCCCAGACCGGGTACTGCGTAGACCTTTTCAACGATAACAGTACCACCGAACAGAACAGCGACCATGACACCAAATAGATTCAAGGTGGGCATAATCGAATTTTTCAATATATGATAATAAAAGAGATATTGTTCAGGCAATCCTTTAGAACGACCGGCGACAACATAATCCGCCTCCATTTGCTCTAAGATAGCAGATCTGAGATTGCGGACCAGTACAGGCACCATCCAGATGGCTGTACTCAAAGCGGGCAAGAACAAATGATGTAGATGCCCGAAAAAATTGTTGCCATAACCGCTGACCGGGAACCAGCCAAACTCGACACCAAACAATCGAGCCATCATGATTCCCAGCCAGAACACCGGTATTGTGATGCCGAAAACAGCTGAAGTCGTAATGATGTGGTCTATCTTGCGTCCCTGGTGACGAGCTGCGGTTATGGCCAGGAATATAGTGGATGGAATGGTGATGCAAACGACATATATCGCCAAAAACAACGTCCTTGGCAAACGTTCCATAATCAGTTCACCGACCGGCTTTCGGTATACGATAGACTGTCCGAGATCGCCTTGAAATAGATTTTCAAGATACGTCAGATATTGCTGTAATATCGGTTGATCAAGGCCATAACGCGCTCGGACTGCAGCAACGACTTCATCAGGGGCACGCGCCCCGAGCATAAGTCTGACGGGATCCCCGGGAATCAGCTGCACCAGGAGAAAGCTAACGATACTTATGCCCAAAAGAACCGGCAGTAAATGCAATAGACGTTGTAAAATGACCTGATATCGCTGCACGGCCAATACTCCTATAAAAAATGATCTAACTTATTTAATAACGGTGGTTTCTTCAAGCGTCCATTGTAATGCCGGTGATAACATCAACCCGGAAATTCTGGGTCCATACGCATTGGCTAAGGGCGGATAATAAAGCGGAATCTGGGAAACCTCATTAGTACTGATCTCCTGGATCTGATGATAGATAGCACGTCGTTTGTCTACATCAAATTCGCGTGCGCCGGCCTCCGTCAGTTCAGTAATCTTCGGATTGTCATAAAATGTATAAAAAGCCTTGCTTCCGCAAGCGCCGCAGATTGCCCAGCGAAGTGCCAGATCTGGATCAAGCGTCTCGTTGAACCACCAGGTCGGAGTGGCATCATAATCACCACCGGGAATCCGTTTCCACCAAGTCCCGGTATCGACATTTTCAATTTTGACTTTCAGTCCGATAGCAGTCCATTGAGCCTGCATGATCACGGCTATCTGCACAGCAGTTGAATTTGTAGGGACAACGACGATGACAACTTCCTTACCCAGGGCATTGGCTTCCTTAACCAGTTTTTTTGCTTTTTCCGGGTTGTATCGTAAACCCGGAAATTCTTTATGATGGAATGTTAAGGCACCTGGGATTGTTGTGTTGGCTACTTTTGCATAGCCGAATGTGACCGCTTTAACAATCGCCCCCTTGTCTAATCCATAGGCTGCCGCCTGGCGAACACGAACATCGCTGAAAACATCTCCCTTATGATTCAAGAGGGACATATGAATTACGGTGGAAGGTTCCAGTGGAATAGAGATATCGCTACGTTTTTTCAGGCTTCCCACTTGTGACCACGGTACACTTCGTACAGCATCAACTTCACCGGCCAGCAACATCGAAACTCTGGTGTTTTCGTCTGCGACGTAGAGCAGTTCAGCGCCACTGTTTTTCGGATAACCTTTGCGCCAGTAGTACGGATTGGGTTCGAGTATCATGCGATCACCTGGCAGCCAATTTTTGACTTTATAGGGACCAGATGCCAACGGATTCTTGGCAAAGGCTTTTTCCTCACCTCTGGATTCAACATCTTGCTTGGAAACAATACCCATATTCCAGATTTCCAAATTACCTATGAAGGGAGTAAAGGCGGATTTCAGCTTCAGAACTACTGTATCGGCTCCTTGGGCGGTGGCTGTGTCGAGCTGCTGCATGGGTGCTGGATAAGCGGATTCTTTGTGGTCCCGAATGCGCAATAAACTGAAAACAACATCATCGGCAGTGATGGGGCTGCCATCCGAGAACTTTGCGCTGCGCAGTTTTAAGGTGATTGTCTTGCCCCCATCCGACACTTCCCATGAGGATGCCAGCCCAGGAGCCAACTCGCCTGCGTCATCTAAACGCAGCACACGGCTATATAGCAGGCCGTAGAGTTCAATCGTACCAGCTGCCGCCGAACGCACTGGATCCAATCTTTGAACTTTGTAGGGCGAAGCGATACGAATGATATCGTCCGCTATTGCATACCCTGTACTGATAAAAAAGAAGATTGAAAAGACAATTGCCGCAGTTTTTGCACAATGTTTTAATCTCATTTTGAATTCTCCTGTCTGTGGTTAATGATTTGTTGGTAACAAGGGTAAACAACAATCTGAATCAGCAGAAATGCAAATTTTAGTAAGTTTAGATTTTATAAACATTTTTCATACATTTTCAGGCATGTCAATATAAATCTTTATAAATTTATATTTTTATAAATTATAACTATTGACAGAACCAATTTCATCCAGTAGATAGAAATAAAAATTAATCTTATTTAAAAGAATGGAAAAATATGAATCCGCAGCCCTATCAACCGATTAAAATCGAAAAACCTTCAGATATAATTGTCAAAGAAATCAGAAAACTTATCGAAAACGGTGAGTTAAATGTAGGCGACAAGCTACCCCCGGAAGATGAGTTGGTCCGGAGATTTCAAGTCAGCAAGGTCACCTTGCGGGAAGCATTACAAACATTGGTCGTATATGGACAAATCGAGAAAAGAAGAGGTGCAAAAGGTGGAAGTGTTGTGATCAACACGAATCCTTCTTCAGGAATAGAATTGATGTTTGAAAACCTGAAATTTAACCATTACAGCTTGCAGGAACTCCATGAAGCGAGAAAGATAATTGAACCCATATTAGTTGAAATTGTAGCGCAAAGAATTACTGACAAAGAAATTCAAGAATTAAAAAAAACTGTTGAGGAACATGAAAACCAAATTGATCGTGACAAGAGCACTGGTGCCGGATGGCAATTCTATACGTTGCTTGGCAAATTTTCAAAAAATAAAATCTTGGAAAAAATAGAAGATCTTCTCTTACGAATATTGATAGATGTGGAAAACTCTTTTAACCTCGATGTATTACAAACGCAAAGCAAAGAGCACCAAAAATATAATCTGGCAGCAGCAGAAGGTCAAAAAAAGATTGTTGAACTGATAGCAACCAAACAACCCGAAAAAGCAAAACAGCAAATGTTGGAATTTAGAGATCAAATGCATAAACTGCTATTAAAACATGAAAAATTAGTAAAAGCAAAACGTTGAAGCATTTGCAAGCGGGCATTAATATCCCACAAATGTGCAATTGAACAAATGTAGCAATATAGCTAATTTATTTGGCAATGCCTGAAATCGAAACAAATTGTCATCCCATGCGTAAATCCCGGGAACCCATCATCAAATAGGCCTAAATTTGTGTCTACAACCCAAAGTTAATTATTCCACCGGATAGGTTTTTAATTTATAGCTTGATGCTACACCGGAAAGGCGATGTGGGTAACCATTCCAGAACGGATCACTAAATTTATCCCAACTACTGGAGGCGTTTAATGTCAGCAAGGCAAGAAACAATCAGAGCAAGAGATTTGGGCTTATCGTTTGATGGTAAACCAGGGGAATTTAATGCTATTACTGACATTGCTGGAGTAGAAGTTGGCTTTGCAACCTTGATCGAAGGTGAAGGGCCCGTTCAAGTCGGCAAGGGCCCCATCCACACCGGTGTAACCGCGATTCTTCCCCGGGGAAAGCGGACGATGCCATCCCCCATATGGGCAGGCCAGTTCAACCTGAACGGCAACGGCGAGATGACTGGGACGCACTGGATCAACGAAGCCGGGTATTTTATAAGCCCGATTTGCCTAACCAATAGTCATTCGGTGGGTATGGTGCATCATGCTGCCGTAGGCTGGATGATCGATCAATACAGGGATTATTTTATCGAGGATCACGGCTGGGCACTACCGGTGATAGCAGAAACCTATGACGGCCTGACCAATGACATATGCGGCAGGCATGTCACAGAGACAGATGCATTGAATGCGCTGCATTCCGCTAAGCCGGGATTCGTGGAAGAGGGAAACGTCGGTGGGGGCGCAGGCATGCTGACTTATGAATTCAAAGGCGGAACCGGGACCTCTTCTCGGGTGATTACTATGGGAGAAAAGGAGTACGCAGTCGGTTCGCTGGTGCAGTCCAACTTCGGTATGCGCAAGGACCTCACCATTCTAGGCGTGCCGGTCGGTCGGCATATGCCTGAAAATGCGGTCCTTTCTGATGTGACCGGACATGAAACCGGTTCGATCATAGTGGTGATAGGAACCGATCTTCCGCTGTTGCCCATCCAACTACGGCGAATCGCTAAACGCGCTGCCATGGGGATTGCCAGGACCGGAAGCCCGGGCGGGCATTATTCTGGCGATATCTTTCTGGCATTTTCAGTAGCCAACGATATTGGGTTGCCAAGTATTTCGAGTGAGCAACCGCACATGTATTCCCTGGAATATACCAATGATCATTATTTTGACATCATCTACGACGCAGCCGTTCAGTCGGTGGAGGAGGCCATAATCAACGCAATGGTCGCAGCTGAAACCATAACAACTATCAAGCCCTTCGGCAAAACAGTTGATGCAATCGACCATAACCGGCTAAAAAGCATCATGAGGTGTTATAATCGGTTAAGAGAGTAAATTGTTTGTGCTTCCTTTGACCAGATTTTATAGAAATCGCCCTTCGGGTGAAATTTGGTGAGTCAGAAAAAGCTATCATCCTTGAAACCCGATGGATGGACAATACACACGTTGGAAAAATGCCTGAATCCACACCAACTCATTGGTTTGCAAAAAATCATCAAATTTCATGCAAGATTCAGGTATTAACTCAAGGCGTTGGCTATGGATCGATAATACGCATAAAACAGAGGGATATGCGGGATGTGCATGCGTCATCAACTACTGATGGTAAATGCCATGCACCAGGATAGAGCCGCATTCAGGGTGATAAAACAAACATTGATGTAATCATAATCCGGTATATCTGGGTCAGGATATAACATGGAAAAGCGTGAGCAGAAAATCAAGGAAAGTATCGACGGAATGGCCGATGACATTATCGATTTTACCAGCCGGCTCGTGTCTGAACCAAGCACACTGGAACACGAAGCTTCTGTCATGGCGCTGATGGAAGCGGAATTGAATAAATTATCGTTCGAGCCATTCAGAATCCCCATTGACCCTGAAAGTCTTTCCAAGCACCCCGGCTTTGCCCCGGTGCCCTGGTCTTACGAAGGCCGCTACAACGTGGCCGCCAGACGGGAATCCAGTGCCCATGGGGGGAGGAGCGTTATATTCAACGGCCACCTGGATGTTGTCAGCGCGGAACCATTGGGCCTCTGGGATAAAGATCCATTCAAGGCCTTTGAGCAGGATGGCTGGCTTTATGGTCGCGGTGCCGGTGACATGAAATCAGGCGTAGCTGCGATGACCTATGCCGTGCATGCCGTTGAAAAAGCTGGTTTCGGGTTCCAGGCGCCGGTTACCATTGAGGCTGTCATCGAGGAAGAGTGCGGCGGTAACGGTGCCCTGGCGTGCGTAGCTGCCGGCCACGAGGCCGAAGCTGTCCTTATCCCCGAGCCAATGGGAATGGGGATTTTAACCGCCCAATTGGGGGTCATGTGGTTCAAGATTCGCCTTTCCGGCGTCCCGCGGCACGTGCTCGAGGCCCAGGCCGGGGTGAATGCCATTGAAAAGTGTTTCCCCTTGATCAAAGCCCTGCGAGACCTGGAAGAGGAGATGAATAAAGAAGTGCACCCGGTCTATGAAGGCATCCAGCATCCGATCAATTTCAATGTTGGTATCATCAACGGTGGGGATTGGCCGTCCACTGTGCCTGCTGCGGCTGAAATCCACTGCCGGCTGTCATTTTTTCCGGGGCAGAGCTACGAACAGACCTGTCAAAAAATCACTGATACAATCAAGCAGGCTACGCTGCAGGATCCCTGGCTCGCGGAAAATCAACCAGAGGTCGAGTTTTATGGTTTCAGGTCCGAAGGGCATGTGGAGGATAGAAGCCAGCCGGCTTTCGTGACCCTCAACCAATGCCACCGTGAGTTCTTCGGTCAGGATGTAGAAAACACGATTTCAACTGCCACCACCGATGTCAGGGCATACCATCATTTTACGCAGGCGCAAGCGACCTGCTACGGACCGGATGCGGAAAACATTCATGCTGCCAACGAGCGGGTGAATATCGAGAGCGTCATCCAAACCGCCAGGGTATATGCTCTTTTCCTGGCCCGCTGGTGCGGGCTCGCGGAATAGTGGGCCGTACAGGCCTCGATAGCAATATATGAAAGGGGCGGCGGGCATGTTGACCTGACCATCCCATGCTAACCACAAAAAAGGAGGTAAACCGATGTTTCAATTCGATTCGAAGTACAAATTCATGCCAAACCGATGGGCCGGGATGGCCTGTATGCTGGTGGTGATTGCAGCTGTATTGGTTCTGCTGGCAGGACCAAGCCAGGGCGGCCGGTAAGCGCGGCGGTGTGGTGATGAATGTGTGACTCACGTGATGAGAACAAAATACTATGCAATCGGAACTAACAAATTGATAAACTTGATGCAAACGGCTGGCTTTAGAGATGTTAAAAGAATCGATTCCAAGTTTTTTCAGCCGGTGTTATTGGGCGCGAAATAATGAGAAATTAGGGAGGTTTCACAAAATTTTATCCCACTTTTTTTATCAAATACTCCTTGAAATGATTTACTTTCTAAATCTTGGATCTTTCTCATCAGTGTACATTAAAGATTAGATCAAGCCCGGCGGCTCCTCCCAATTGAAGACTATAACAATATCTTTGAAACCACTGTGGCATAAATCTGCTTAGAAAATTGGATTAATCTTGACCTCTATGTAACGGCATGTCCAAAGAGATTACTTTCTGGAATCATGAAAACTTATCATTATAAGAAAAGGAATTTGAAGCAGACGTCAAATGTCATCAACTGAATCTTCCCATTATTTTCAAGGCAAATGATAATTTGCGATGAGCGCAATCGACTAATTCACGAAAACTGCAAAACCACAATATCTTGGGGTTAAGGGGAATATGACAAATGCGTCGATTACGCTAATAAGCCTTCACTCCGCAAACTGTGAGAGTATCATGCCATTTTCGCACCTGAAAATAACTGTTACCGATGGATGTTATCACCACCGGCATGAAACCTGACAACATACTGATACCATAATCCGCACCCGTACATCAAGACCACACCGATCACCCATTTCCCCTCCGTATTTCTATACGACCTTACTTCGTCCTAAGCGTAAATCGTTCTCGACCTAAAATTTGACATATCATTCCCTTTTCGTTATAAATATTTTAAATATCCTTCCTTTCAGTCCAATTCGTTTTTTTATTCTAAATTGGGGGCATAATTATGCAGTGCCCGAAGTGTACCCCTTTCAAATAAAAATGTTCTGGGAGTACCCACGGCCACAATACCGCCCACACCGTTACCGACATGATTCCTATAGAATTCTATGTTTAATTGATTTTTCATTGTGGTGTGGTTTGGGTTGTTTTGTTGATTTCAATCTGTCAACCGTTCAATTCTATGTCAAGTAAAATTGTTGACTTCAACCAATCAACGCTATAGATATTATTAGAAAGGAGTTAAAATGCCTAAGATTACAAAGAAAACCTATATAAATACGACCATTGAAGCTGATCTATTGACCGAGCTTAAGATACTTGGCGCACAAAAGAATATGCGTTTAAATAAGATGCTTGAAGAAGCAATACGGCTACTGTTAGAAAAACACGAAAAAGAATCAGAATAGCGCTCAATACCGAAACGTCAGTCCATGCCCATAACTACACGCAGAAATCCAGCCAGAGACATAACCACCTTCGAATGCGATGGTGATTTATCATTTGTTGAAATCGTTGCAGTGATAGAACGCTTTATTCAAGGGACCGTTGCACCCCCCACAACTAAACTTCTATGGGACATACGAACCGCATCTATTGATAATCTATCTGAAGATCATGTTTCCCATATAGCGAATCTTGTAATTAATTACAGAGCAGGGGCTAAAGACACTAAAATTGCTATTTTGATTTCTGAAAAATTTAATTCTGACATTGCTAAAAAATTTAAAGCAAAAGCGAAAGATGTTCTGGAGAATTTAATCGTATTCCGTAAAATAGACGAAGCAACAAAATGGCTTAAGAAAGATTCAGCATAACCGGCCTGTGCCATCCCCCCGGGCATTTCCAAGTTCCAAATCTCAACCAAAATATATTATTGACCCATACTCTTAGGGCTGTGAACTTGTTTTAAGCTTGCCAATAGAGAGACAATGATCAGATGAAAAAAATATGGTTAATTATCCTTATTTTCGTTCTGGGCACCCAAAGCTGTTTTCATGTCAAGTATTCAAAAAAATCCGGGGTTGACCTTTCTAAATAATAATATATTTATAAACAATACGTTGATAACCTAATAAAATTACAACTGCTATTAGGGGATAAACAATCATGGCAATTTATAGATTGTTCAAGGTTTTTGCCGTTTTGTCTCTGGCGATGACATTTCTTTTGCTGTCAAGTCCGCTCGTTTATGCAGCAGAAGGTTATGCGCTACTGAAGGGTTTCTGGCGGTGCCAAGAGGAAAACGATCAAACTACTTTGGAATTCAAGTCAAAAACCGAACTAATTTATAACGGTCAACCCACCAGCTACCAACTGCTGCCCAATACCCTCAAAGTTATAGAGGATTCCGGCTCCGTAAACTATTATTATCAATATCTTGAGGGCACCCTCATCATTTTATCTCCCGATGGATCGATGACATACTGCCAGAGGGCCAAAAAAGCATTGGTTCAATCTCAACAACCGGCCCAACCCCGGACGACCGCGAAGGGCTGGCCGCCGCCTTACCAGAGACCGGCTGGGAGAAGTACTTGGGAGGATTCCTCTCCGGAAAAATTGCTCTACAAGTTTGCCGGCCGTTGGGATTCTGCTACCAACAATACTTTGCACAATATCTACTTGAAGCCTGACGGCAGTTTCGAGGACTCCTATGAAGCGGGATATAGTGGCCAGTTTGTCGATCAGGGCGGCTTTCAAACCGGCAACTGGGGTGCTGCCGGCAATGAGCATGCCGGCGGGCGTTGGACTATCCAGGGCACCTTGCGCCAAGGTACCATAAGCCTGATCGATCGGAATGGCAGACGCACAAACTATCGGTACCAGGTTCACTGCCGGGGCAGCGAATGCTACGGCAGCGAGTATTTTTTCAATGGTAGACTTTATACAGTGAAATACATCTATCGATAAAGGTTGATGATGATATCCCTTTTTGCAAATCGCCTGCTCAGGCGGTCATCAGCGTGTTTCAGATGGTGATTTGGGAAGGACATCGGTTACATTACAAGATAATCCAACTGCTCAGTAGCGGGTAGAACAGACAGATGCCGAAAACCAGGTACCCATTACGTCCGGTTATACTGACACCTTCGCGCCGAACTCGCCAGCCCATTCCAAGCAGGGCCACCACAGCAAGAAAAGGCCCTCCCACTCCCCAGATCAGGTAGTTACTGATTACACCGGCAAGATGGTCTGAAAAGAACAGGGTTACCCCGATCAGCGCAATAAAGCCGGCAAGTAAGCCTCCACGGAGTCCGGTCAGGGTTTTGTCATTGATCAGGAACCTGACAGGTGCAAATTCGGTCAGATCGAGTTCATAGTCGGTTGCCGTCTCCATGGGACCTGTGAAGATATGTTCGGCCCGAATCGTATCTCCGTCGGCAACCAGCACCGCCAGCTCAATAGCATCCTTGAGTTCCTTGACATTGTTCTGGTAGTATTTTTTGGACAGCAGCCCATTTTCGGCACCCCTGGAAATTATTTTTGTGTTTTTCCCCTCCCGATCGGCAAGAAATTGTTTGGCCAGGGGCAGGATATCCTTGCGCCGTTCACGAAGTGCCGGAACCTGGACATGGCCCCCAAGCAGACGATCCAGCAGAGGCTTACAGAACGCCTCCCGCCGACCGAGTTCTGCAGAATCTACTTCCGTAGTCGCCATTATCCGGCATTTTGGTAAAATGAATGATCCTGCTGCTACCTGTGCAGCATAGTCATTTACCGTCTCAAGGCATTCCAATCCAAGGGCGTCAATGCTGCGAAGAACTAGGGTGCCGCCTTCGGCCAGATGGACGGTGCCATAATCATGTAACGATTTAAAATGGATGGAGTGCTTGTCGCCCGAAAGATTCTTACCGGAGCCGAAAAGCATTTCTTTGGACTTGGCAACATCGATTTCCAGGCAGTCAAGCATAATAAAGGGCGCCTGTGGATCTATCCCCTGGTTTTTGTGCAGTTTTGCAGCGAGAAAGGCCTTATCGGATCCCGACGCCCCGGAAAACAAAACGGGGCCATCGCTTTTGGCCAGCTTAGCCAGCTGCTTGACGATTCGTTTCATTTTGGGCGTATGAGCGACCACTTCCCCATCGGACGGGGTCAGGGCGTGCTGTTTGAAAGATTCTCGCAGAAAACTGATATAGGTCTGATCCTCCATGGCTAGCAGGGTGCCGAACATCCTTCTTTCTTCATCATAAAACAACTGAACATGGACATTGACAACCTTCTGCCGGCCATCTGCCAGAATCAGGTCCAGGGAATCGGCCGAGACGGAGGCCTGCTGATTCCGGGCCTGCCTGATACTTTCGGCGATTGCAGGAGAAAAAGAGAACAGATCAATTAACGAGGAGCCTTTCACAGACTGCAGCTTGACCTGCAGCATATCTTCGGCAGCCCTGTTAGCTACCTGAATCAGGCCGTTCTTATCGGTGGATATGAGCGCTACCGGCAGGGAGGAGAGCAGCGATTTGGTATAGAGATTATTGTTAATGAATGCTCTGATAAATATAAAATTTCTAATGCGGCAACGAATATCGTTACGGGTGTAAGTTCAATCAAGAGTGCTAAAAACCTGCCACAGAATATTAAAAAGTTAAGAGATATTGGAGCTAAAGAATTTCTAAAAAACGCCGACAATGCTTATAGTCTCACTTCTGGCGCCGTGAGCTCTGCAAACAAAATAGCTGATTGGGCAGGAAAGTAAGATCAGGGGACGTTACCCCTATCGTTGCAACTATAGGGTTAGATACGCCTCCTGAATGCGCTGGCGCACGTATGCCATCAGGGATTCGTCCGCGTCTACGAGATCGAAACAGTAACCGTCATCCCCAAGCAGCCCTTCGGGTATGAGATCTCCTTCCTCATCAGGATCGGTGATGGTGTCACCGTAAAAGCAGACTGACAGCCAGCGTTGCTTGGGGTCGTCGTCGATCATCACGAATAAGGGCCTTCCGTTGCTGTTCTTGTGCATACCGCGCAAAGAATAGCTGATGCCCGGGCGCTCATTGAACTCGATGTCGGCATCGGCCATTCCCTTAAGGTCATTGAAATAGGATACAAAAGCGGGTTTCAGTCCCAGTTCGTCTTCCTGCCAGTCACCGATGAATTTTTCAATTGCCTGCATATGGTTCTCACTTTCCATGGTTGTTCATGAACACTTTTTCAAACGCGGCCCATTCTTCCTTGGATAAAATGTCGGTTAGCTCCATTCCTCAAAATCTCGTTTGTTTCACGTAGTCAACATCTTTGACAATTTGTCAGGCAGCGCTGAACTTGGGTGCCTGGACATATTTTTTGATTAAAGGCAGCCTCTGCGTTGTTGGCAATCTTTATCAGGCTTGCAATGAGCGCTGCCTTTTCCTTACTATTTGCAAATATTAAAAGAGCCTGTCCCCTTATTTATGTATAAAAATTTATACGTCGAATTCGGTCAGGTGGGAGAAAATATCATCAAATATCATATCATCTGCAATGATACAGTGCTCCTTCAACTGTCTGTATTTTTTTAGCAATCGCCTGCCGTCTTCCGTCAATTCCGTTCCTTTTTGTTTATCGGCCAGAACAACGGGTTTTCCAAAGTTTTTTTCCGTGGATTTGATCTTGCTCCAAACGGTTTTATACGACATTTTCAGGGCTTTGGCAGTTTTATTTATTGAACCGGTTCGTTCGATGGATTCAAGGATTTTCATTCTCCCCGCCCCCATAATAATTTCCCCGTTATTGTTTACCAGCATCTGGCTGGACCTGAGCTTCATTTAATTCCTTATTCATCATTATTTTAATCACACACATTAGAAACATGCATCAGCACTGATGGTTTTTTATATCATAGGTTTTGGGACAGGAATACTGTTCTCAAATGTGGCTGACTGTTTCTAATGAAATTATTTCATACACTTTTTCAATTTTCTTGTACACAATTCATTTTTTGTGTTCAGCGCTTGACCTTATGTTAAGATTAACATAAGTAGGCAAACATGTTATCAAGATTCGTTTAGCTTACCCAAAAAACGGAAAATAAAAGAATGAAAAATTTTGAAACGCTGCTACAGGGATCTTCAAATGCCCATGGTCACCTTTGCCCCGGTCAGGTGGTCGGGGTGCGTATGGCCATGGAGGGATGCCGGCTCATAGAGCTGGACAACCCCAGTGAACTTCCCCAGATAAAAAAGCTCATCGTCTATGTGGAAATAGACAGATGCGCCACGGATGCCATCTGTTTTGTTACCGGGGTTCGGCTGGGAAGGCGCTCCTTAAAATTTGTAGATAACGGTATCATGGCCGCAACCTTTGTCAATCTTGAGACGGGCAAAGCCATTAGAATCGTCTCTACGGAAAGGGCAAGGGGCCTTGCCGAAATTTATGCACCGGAAATTTCAGATAAGAGACAACAGCAGCTCCAAGCCTATAAAAGGATGGGAATTGCAGAACTTTTTGACATAGAAGAAGTCAAGGTCGATGTGCCTGCCTGCGATATGCCCGGTCCCACAAGATTCAAACAAATCTGTTCAAGCTGCGGCCAGGTGGTCAGGGACAAAAAAGAAGTCATGCGAAACGGCAAAATCCAGTGCCGCCCCTGTGCTTTAGGCACATATTATCGGACTGTCGCAGAAATATCGCATAACAAGGGGACGCATCATGGGTAATACCAAAAAAAGTCTGCAGTTTAAAACTATCCCTGTTGACGAGGCTGTGGGTAGCACTCTTGCCCATGACATGACCGAGATCATACCGGGAGAATCTAAAGGACCGGCTTTTAAAAAGGGCCACAAGGTGACATCCGGCGATATTTGCCGTTTAATGCGCCTGGGAAAAAATAATCTCTATGTCCTGAATTTAGATGATGACCAGGTCCATGAAGATGATGCCGTCAATGCGCTTGCCGCAGCACTCGCAGGACCGGGTGTTATTTTTTCCGGTTCTCCCAGCGAGGGAAAACTGGAACTTAAAGCCGCTTATCCAGGCCTTTTCAAAGTCGACATAGAGGCGTTAACAGAATTTAATATGATTCAGGACGTCATGTGTGCCGCCATCCATAACAATACCAGTGTTAAGACAAATCACAGCCTTGCAGCAACACGGGCCATCCCCCTTGTCATCCATAAGGACGCGCTGGAAAAAGCAGTTGCCCTTGCCCAAAACAACTATCCTATATTTTCCGTAAAAATGTACAATCCCCTGAAGATTAGATTGATCATCACCGGCAACGAGGTATACAAGGGATTGATTGAAGATAAATTTCAAGCCATTGTCCAGAAAAAGACTGAAGACCTTGGGGCCACACTCGAAGAAACGGTTATTCTTCCCGACGATGAAGAAATGATCAGCCGCCAGATAAATACCTATCTGAAAAAAGAGACGGACCTGATCATCACCACCGGCGGCATGTCTGTTGATCCGGATGATGTCACCCGGGCCGGGATTGAGAGTTCCGGGTTTGAGCAGACCATTTATTCTTCCGCAGTGCTGCCGGGTGCCATGTTCCTGCTGGGCTATCATAAAAACGCTTCGATCATGGGGCTTCCCGCCTGTGGCCTCTACCATCGAACCACGATTTTCGATCTGATTTTACCCAGGCTCATGGCCGGGGAAAGGCCCACGCGACGCGATCTTGCCAGATTGTCCCACGGCGGGCTCTGCCTGAACTGCGAAATCTGCCGTTTTCCTGCATGCTCTTTTGGAAAGGTGGGATAACAAAGCATTTAACAGAGGACAACCCATTTTTCGTGCCAAGCCCGCGACAGGTATTGATCCAGGGCTGAGGTGTATCGCGGATTTTTATGCGAGCCGCTGTCGTTCAGTAAATTATACTTGATATATTTGTATCTATTCGAGTAATGATTGATACCATATGCGTAATGATTGAAAAGGAATATGGAGGATGAGTGAAACATGGATCATCTGCAGACACGTTATGGATGGAACTGCGGAAAAAGTAGTGCTGCGAAAAGACAAAATCTGCCTCTGTTCAGCCTGTACGGAGGATATCGATATCGTCAGCACCGAGGAGGTATTCATTTTAGACGAAGAACGTCTTGAATACACTCTGCAAAATTTTAAACATGTAGACGGCCTAAGACATATCGGCAAGGCCATGGATCCGCATGGCAGAATCATCAGCAATAAAAGAAGCGGCCAAGATCGGCGTTCAGGCCAGGACCGCCGGTCGGTGCAGCCATCGACCTATGACGGGCCCGAAAGGCGCAACCTGAAATACCGCAGAAGCGGCGGGGAGCGCAGAGAAGACCCGTAAGTTTACATTCATCAAATGCAGACGGTCAATATCCTTGTATCCGTGCACTTGCTGGATCGTGTTTATGACGATAATGAACAGTACTATGCGTTTTATGTTGTTGCAGACAACGAAATGACAACCGTCAGCGAAACGAATTGCCCGACGATTCCTTCAGTAACTCCCTATTGCAACAGGGCGTGGTCTTCATTGAATACATGGAAATTTAAAAAAACCATCGATGTCCCGTCCAGTTCCGGAGAATTCTCATTTGTCATCAGTAAGATGGAGGCCGGCCAGGAGGAAGATGTTTGGGAATCGGAAAAATATGGCCAGCCGGATAAGACGGATTACACCATCGATTTAGACCCTGAATTCAGCGTGATGCATTATCATATCCAGGGATTGATATTGGAAGCAAGCATCGGTCTTGAAGGTGTGACGGTTAATTTGAAAGCGCTGAACGGTGATCCGGACAGGTCTGGCGAAACCGCTTCGTACGGGCAATATTCTTTTGCAGACATCCCATCGGGTGATTACCTGGTCACACCAGGCAAGACAGGATTCAGTTTCAATCCCGTTTCCACGTCAGTTAGCATAGAAGATGCCAGCGAGCTCGAGATCAACTTTAATGCCCAGGCCGATTAGGCGGCGTTCGCTCTGATAGATTTACCTCAACTATGGGATTTAGGTTGAGCAAGGAGAAACCATGACCGGAAAAGCAGCATCCTCAAAAGGGTACGACGTCATCATCGTGGGCGGGGGGCCTGCGGGACTGTTCGCGGCCTATTATCTGAGTGAGCACTCGGACCTGAGTGTACTGCTCATCGAAAAGGGCAAACGTACTACGCGGCGGGTGTGCCCCATCAAAGACGACCAGCAGTGTGTAAAGTGCGAACCGTGCAACATTTTGTGCGGCATCGGTGGTGCGGGTCTTTTTTCGGACGGCAAGCTGAATTATATCCACAAACTGGGCAAAACCGACCTGACCCAGTTCATGCAGCCGCGCCGCGCCGAGGAACTGATTGACGAGACGGAACATATATTCAACCGTTTCGGCATGGACGGGCCGATTTATCCAACCGACATGGATACGGCCAAAAGTATACGCAAGCACGCCAAACGCTACGGTATCAACCTTTTGATCATCAAGCAGAAGCACCTGGGCAGCGATTGCCTTCCGGGCCACATCGAGGGCCTGGCCAATTACATAAAATCCAGGGGAGTCACGGTGCACACCTCCGAGACGGTGAAAGACGTGGTCGTGAAACGCGGCAGGGTTGCGGGTGTGGTAAGCGACCGTACGACCTACACCGCAAAAAACGTCATCCTGGCCCCGGGAAGGGTGGGGGCGGAATGGGTGGGCAGTCTGGCGATCAAACATGGGCTCGGTCTCAAGCAGCGGGGTATCGAGGTAGGTGTCCGCGTGGAAGTTCACAACGATATTATGCAGGATCTTTGCGATGTGATCTACGACCCGACATTTTTTATCCAGACCACCAAGTATGACGACCAGACCCGTACGTTCTGCACCAACAAGGGCGGGTTCGTTTCTCTGGAGAATTACACGAATTTTGTGTGTGTGAACGGGCATGCCTATCTGAACAATAAGTCGAACAACACCAATTTTGCTTTTCTTTCCAAGGTGGTGCTGACGGAACCGGTCACCGACAATCAGGCCTACGGCGAATCCATCGGCAGTTTGGCCACGCTTATCGGGGGCGGGAAACCCATACTCCAGCGCTTCGGGGACTTGAAACGGGGCAGGCGCAGCACCTGGCACAGAGTCAACAAGGGCTACATCGAGCCGACATTGAACAATGTCGTATGCGGCGATATTGCCATGGCTCTGCCGGAAAGGATATTGACCAATATCATCGAAGGGCTGGACAAACTGAATTGTGTCATCCCGGGGGTGTCCAACGATGAAACCCTGCTATATGCGCCTGAAATCAAGTTTTTCGCGACCCAGGTGGAGACGTCTCAGGATCTGGAAACCAAAATCAAGGGCATGTATGTGGCCGGGGACGGGCCCGGTGTGGCCGGCAATATCGTCTCGGCCAGTGCAACCGGCCTGATTCCCGCCAAAGCGATTATTTCCCAACCCGGATAAACCGGAAATTCTAATATCCACATTAGGATCTTACAAGATGCAGACGGCGACCTTCCCTTCCAGCTTTGATTTGAAGTCATCGGCATCTCTGCTGTCGCCCACAATGGCGCCATAGTGCATGGGGACAGCAACACCGGGATTGATCGCCAGGGCCGCTTCCACGGCTTCATCCGCTGTCATCACGTAAGTGCCGGAAACCGGCAGCAGCGCGATGTCCACGTTCATATTTTTCATTTCAGGAATGCAGTCGGTGTCACCAGCGTGGTAGATTCTGACACCTTCCATTTCCAGCACGAACCCCAGCCAACCGTTGGCCTTTGGGTGAAAGTCTTTGTCGATGTTATAAGCCGGTACGGCTTCTATCTTCACACCGTCAATGGTCAGGGTGTCACCCGGCTTGACCGTCTTGATCGTGCCGGACAACTTGCGGGCGGAGTCTTTTTCGGTAATGATAACAGTATCCGGTTGTAGAATTTTCTCGACGTCTTCCGGAGAGCAGTGGTCAAAATGTTCATGGGTTACCAGTACAAGGTCGGCTTTGTTATCCGGTTGGATGTTGTAGGGGTCGAAAAAAACGGTTTTTGAGCCGTCGATCCTGAATGAATCGTGTCCCAGCCAGGTCATTCTGTCCAGCATATCCTGGATTGTCATGATGCGCCTCCTTTGGTATATATATGTTAAACCTAATAATTGTACAGCAGGACCTGCGAGTCAAGCATGGAAAAAGCCGGACAGAATAAATTACCCCGTTTGCTGATTTTAGTGTCGGTCGTGCTGTTTTGTGCAACGGCCTTTATGGGCTACCATATATTCGGGGTAATGAAACAGAATGAAAAACGCCAGGCAGCGCAACGCATGCGCATAGATAATAAGCTCATCGAGATGGAGAAACGGCTCGAAGCTTTGACGCTCGATTTAGCTGCTGCGAACCGTGTGAAGC
Organism: Deltaproteobacteria bacterium; assembly: GCA_019313725.1. GTDB lineage: Bacteria > Desulfobacterota > Desulfobacteria > Desulfobacterales > B30-G6 > JAJDNW01. The sequence goes on along the minus strand of JAFDAT010000006.1, from coordinate 987 downwards.
CACAGCCGGGAAGCGCTGTGAAAAGTGACCGCGGGCTGGGATCCTCTGCCGGGAATAAAAGCCCGGCCAACGCCGAAAATGCCGCAGAACTCAACAGAGTAAGGGAAATCATAGCGTCAACAGGTCTGGATCTTTTGGCCCTGAAAGAGAACGTCGACCCCGAAGTCTTCAACCGGATGTACAGTGATTATGCCGACCGGCAAAGGGTTTCGGACCACCGGCAAAGCCTGTTTGAGAGAAATGAATCCCAGCACCGCACGGATGATGAGCAGTTTGACGAGTACCTGGATGAACTGTACCGGCGTGCGCGGTCCAGAAGAGGGACGAACAAAGACAGCCAGGACCGCGAAGCGGCATTCGCGGAGATGCTCGCTAAGTACCCGGAAGCATACGCAACGTCCATGATCATTGCCTAACGTGCTTTTTCCGCCATGTGGTCGAGTGACCCCGACGGGGTAGAGAATTATTACAGCATGCTGAAAGAACATGATAACGAAATTACCGCCGAAGTCGTGACTGACCGTGGTATCGAAGCGCTGCCCAATATCGAACTGTACATGGTGCGGCAGCATATGCTTGAAGGACACGAAACGGAGGCCGCCATTCTCACCGATTCACTCCTGGAACATTATCCGGAAAGCCTGGTTTTCATGGGCGGCCGCGGCCGGGGCGGACGCTGGGTCACGGTTCAGGAAGCTTTGGATCGGATAGCCGCCGAACAATGAAAATTTACTACATACCGACTGCCGGCGCCCACAGATAATAAAAACCCGGACTCAGGGACGCTGCGGCGGAACCGGGCAATCCGATATTTATCAGCGAAATTCCTGTTCCGCCATAGCGGGAGGTGGCACTGTTGTACAGATTGTCGTCCGGGTATTTCGTGCGCCGATAGACCACTACTTTGACGTCATCCGGCAGGCCGGCAATATTCCTGGCTTCCTCCAGGGCATCGCTGAGGTAGCCGATATCATCGATGAGACCAAG
>JAFDAT010000152.1 GCA_019313725.1 Deltaproteobacteria bacterium | reverse complement strand
TTCTAAAAAATATTGTTAAAACCGGTTTAGCCGAGTTAGACGTCGGATTACTGGGCCACACAACTGCGAACTGCCGGTGCTTTACCATCTTTAGCAACTACTTTTTTCCCGTCTTCACCTACAAACTGGCCGGTGGGAGGGGCAAAACGGATCGTGGCAATCTTGTTCTGGGTGAAAAAGTCGATGCCGTCTTTGCCCTGCACCTTGTCGGTCCCCAGATGAGAATCCTTGATGCCGCCGAACGGGAGATAGGGATGGGGTGCTGGAATACCGACATTAACCCCTATCATACCGACGTCCGCTTCGGCAATAAATCTTTCCGTGTAGTAGAGATTCTGGGTAAAGATGCAGGCACCGTTGCCGAATTTCTGGTCACGGATCAGCTGCAGAACATCTTCCAGACCGCTGATCTTCATCACCGAAACCACCGGTCCGAAAATTTCCTCCTGGGCGATGGTCCGGCAGGGCGTGACATCGGTGAAGATTGTCGGCCCTATAAAATATCCGTTTTGGTTTTTAGCGGGCATCGCAGGGTTCCGGCCGTCCAGCACAAGATTGGACCCGCCTTCTATGCCGATGTCAATGTAGTTTTCGATTTTCTTTTTTGCATCGGCGGAGATAACCGGGCCCATGTAGACATCGGGGTCCATGGCATCGCCGACCTTTATGCCCTTGGAAACCTCGATGAGACTTTCAATCAGCTCGTCGTAGATCTCGGGAACCGCTGCCACAATGGACCCGGCAAGACAGCGCTGACCTGCAGATCCAAAACAGGAAATCACGTAGTTCTCCAGAAAAAGATCTTTCTGATAATCTTCCATAACCACCAGGAAGTTTTTGGCGCCACCCAGCAGCATGGATCGTTTGCCGCCCCGGCCGCAGCCTTCTGCGATTTTTTTGGCTGTAGGTGTGGAACCCACAAGGCACACACCCGACATTTTGGGGTGTTCATACCAGGTTTCCGGTACGCTCCGGTTGCCGTGGACAATGTTGATCACCCCTTTGGGCAGGCCGATATCCTGAAAGATGTCGCCCATTTTCTGCATGAAATAGGGTGACTGGGTTGACGGTTTGAAGATGAAAGTGTTGCCGACGCCGATGGCAAAGGGAATGAACCAGCCGAACACCAGGGCGGGAAAATTAAACGGGGCGATGCCGCCGAACACGCCTATCGGCTGCTTGATGACCCTGCCGTTGATGTTTCCGGCAATGCCTTCGAGGGTTTCGCCCTGGATCAGGGTGGGGATGCCGCTGGCGGTCTCGAGAATCTCTATTACCCGCTGGACTTCACCCCTGGCTTCGCTGATATGTTTGGCCTGATCCACGGCAATGGCAACCGCCAGCGCTTCGATTCGATCGATCATGGCCTGTCGCATCTTGAAGATGTACTGCATGCGTTTGGCGATGGGGGTTTTATGCCAGGCGTCATAGGCCGCGTAGGAAGATTCAACTGCCGCCAGCGATGTTGCCTGAGACGAGAGGGGTACTTCGCCGATCGCTTCCCCGGTGGAGGGGTTGTACAGGGGGACGAAGTCAACACCGGTTTCTTCTACCCACTCGCCGTCGATAAAATTCTTGATCTTTATAAATTCCATGCTTTTGCTCATCATTGCCTCCTCGTTTAATAACAGATTGAAGAATTAAGGGATTTAGGAATTGGGGTATTTGAAACCAGAAATATTCCATATTGAATTCCCAATCCCTCAATTCATAATTCCTAAATTAATCCTGACTTATCCGGGATCCCAGTCTAACTTTCCGTGTGCTTGTCAGCCTCCTTCAGCGCCTCATCCATAATAGCGATGCCTTCGTCGATTTCATCCCGGGTAATGATCAAGGGCGGGGCCATGGCAATGACATTGCCGGGGTTGGCGGCCATGGCCATCATACCCAGTTCACCCAGTTTTTGGGCCACCTGGAGCTTGGGGTTTGTTCCCTGTCGGATTTTGGCGGCCACCGGCATGATGGGTTCACGGGTTTTCTTGTTTTTCACAAGTTCCAGGCCGACGAACAGGCCAAGGCCACGCACATCTCCAACACAGGGATGCTTCTCTTGGAGCTCCAGGGCTTTGCCCAGAAGGTATTTACCCATTTTTTCAGAATTTTCGATCAACAGGTCTTCCTGGTAGATCGGGATGACTGCCAGTGCGGCAGCACAACCAAGCGCATGCCCGGCATACGTGGCCCCATGGGCAAAAAACTGATCTTTAAACCGATCACCGATGTATTTGCGGACCACGGTCGCCCCCAGCGGAAGATAGCCGCAGCTGATTCCTTTGGCCATGGTCATGATGTCGGGAACCACATCCCAGTGATCCATGGCAAACCATTTTCCGGTTCGGCCGAACCCACTCATGACTTCATCGGCGATCATCAGGATTTCCCACTTGTCGCACACCTTTCTCAGCTCAGGAAAATACTCCGGTGGAGGTACGATAATACCGTTGGCGCCGGTTACGGGTTCGCAGATGATGCCGGCCACTTTTTCGCTTCCCCCCTCGAGCTCCACCACTTCGTCGACATACTTTACGCAGCGAAGATCACAGGCCGGATAGGTTTGTCCGAACATGCAGCGGTAGCAATAGGGCTGCGGTACCGTGATCAGATCGGTCCCGCCCAGAACCTGGGCCCAGCCCCTGGCATCACCGGAAGAGAGCGACATGGCGGTGGCCGTGCCACCATGATAGCTCCTGTAGCGGGCCAGCATTTTGCGCCTGCCGGTGAATTGGTGGCAGATTTTGACGGCGGCTTCATTGGCTTCCGTACCCCCCAGGGAGATAAAGGTGCGCGACAGATCACCCGGCGTAATTTCTTCCAGCATTTTTCCCAGAAGAGAACGCGGTCGGGTCGAAAGGCTCGGCGCAAAGGATGCCAGTGTTTGAGCCTGCTGACAAATGGCCTTGATCACCCGTGGATCCTGGTGGCCGATATTGTGGCTCACAAAACACGAGCTGAAATCCAGCCGCTCACGCCCGTCTGCGGTGGTAAAGCGAATCCCTTTGGCGGACTCGACACGCAGGGGGGCCTGGGCCGGCTGATATGACCAGGAGTGAAATATATTTTCCACTTCATAGTTGTCCAGGTCCGTTTTTTCCGAAGGTATTTTTTTTAGATCAATCATGTTCAGTCTCCAAAACAGTAGTTGATGGTTGTCAGAAAATTGTGGGCAGGAATGGTCTGGTACAATCTACTACAAATAACGTGCCAAACGGTGAAACGGTATAATAGAATTAATTATATAATAAAATCATTTAGATAGAAATGAAAGCGGCCGTTGAGGGAATGGCTCGAAAAGATGGCACGGAGAAGTTGTTACAAACTGTAACATTAAGGGCGACATACTTTTTGACAACTAAAAATCTATTTAACACTCTGAAATAAAAATATATAATTATTTGGATAGTTGCCGGAGGCTGAAGCTGTTCCATGGCCGGCAATCATCCGTGCTTTGCATCTGAACAGTATAATCATGATAATATTATTAAAATCAAATAGGTTATAGGTATAGATCGCCTTGGAAGTCCCAGATCGGACACTGTCTGTTACAGATTGTAACTCAGTCCTGGCCCAACAGTTTGTATTCGCGGATTTTACGATACAGGCTCTGACGGCTGATTCCCAGGAGCCGGGCGGTGTCGGTTTTATTCCAGTGACTTTTTTCCAGTGCTTTCAGGATGGTGCGGCCATAGTCTTCCTCATTGTCTGGAGGTATTTCTGGTTTAAACTCTTCAGGAAGGTGCCCGGTTTCGATACAGTCACCGCGGCACAATATGGCTGCGTGTTCCAGTGCATGTTTGAGCTCGCGGACGTTTCCCGGCCAGCGGTATTTCATGAACAGCTGTTCGACCTTGCCCTCCACGCTCACGATCTGTTTATCAAACTTTTTGTTGAAGTGTTCGATGAAGTGATGGATAAGAATGGGAATGTCAGACGTCCTCCGACGCAGGGGAGGCAGGGTGAGTTCGACTACCTTGAGCCGGTAGTAGAGGTCTTCCCTGAACCGTCCGGCCTTAATGGCCTCTGCTAGATTCTGATTGGTGGCAGCCACGACTCTGACATCGACCTTGATGGTGGTGGAGTCTCCCACCCGTTCGAATTGCATATCCTGGAGAACCCGCAGGAGGTAAAGCTGCATACGCGGCGTCATTTCACCGATTTCGTCTAATAAAATTGTTCCACCGTCCGCCTTTTGAAAGCGACCCATCTTGTCGCTGACGGCACCGGTAAAGGCGCCTTTGACGTGTCCGAAAAGCTCGCTTTCCAGCAGATGTTCTGAAAGGGCGGCACAGTTGACTTTAACCAGCGGCTGATCGGAAAAACAGCCTGTGTAATGCAGGGCTTCGGCGATCAGCTCTTTGCCGGTGCCGCTTTCACCGGTTATCAGAACGGTTGAGCGGATGTCGGCAAGATTTTCGATAAGGGAATACACCTTCTGCATGGGTTCGCTTTGGCCGACGATATGGTGTAGTTGCTGCCGTTCACCAAGATGACGCTCCAGGTCGGCCAGGCGGGTTTCGTCCCGGAGCACCAGCACACCCCCTGAAAACCGGCCGCGGTGATCCAGCAGTGGTGTGGTGCTTGCGGTCACCACATGAAAAGGGCTTTTTGCGGTATTGCAGCTGATGCGGTAGAGTTCGACGGATTCTTTGTGCTGGATGGTTTGTTCCAGGGCCGCAATGCACTTCCCCAGACAGGCGAAATTGGTCAGGTTGAGCTGTTTCCCGACGAGATCGGTGGAGAAAGCAGGGCATATTTTTTCAGCAGCCTGGTTGAAGGACAAAACGCAGAGTTCTCTGTCTACCGTGATGATGGCATCCTTGACACTCTTGAATATGGCTTCAAGATTCCGGCGGTATTTTTCCTTTTCTTCGAGAATGGCTTTATGTTTGAGCGCGGAGCGTGCAGCGTGCAGGATCGCATCCTGCCTTACCGGTTTGGGCAGGTAATCGAACGCGCCCAGACGGACCGCCTGGGAGGCGGATTCGATACTGGGAACGCCGGTGATCATCACCACGGGGCAAAGCGGGTTTTCGGCTTTGACGGCTTTGAGGATATCCATGCCTGTTTTCCCCTTCAACACGATGTCGGAAAAGATGAGATCAAAATCGTTTTTCTTTATACAGCTTACCGCCTCTTCATAATCCCCGGCGGTTGCGACCTCGTAACCCTCCTGGCTTAGAAACCGCTGGAGTGTAAAGCAGAGGTTTTCCTCGTCGTCGACGATGAGAATGTTAGGTGTCAAGGGTTCCTCCCTTCATTGGCCACTGGCTACAGGCAGCGTAACCGTTATGCGGGTAAATTCATCGGTAACACTGCTGATGTCCATTTTCCCGCCGTGGTCGGTTACAATTCCATGGCTGATGCTGAGCCCCAACCCGGTTCCAACGCCGCTGGGCTTGCTGGTGAAAAACGGTTTCATCACATGCGGCAGAAGATCTCGGGTTATACCGATACCTGTGTCTGTAAATGTGAGCTGTACGAATTGCAGGCCGTTTTCAGATATACAGTGCCCGGATATGGTCATGCATTTTTGATCGTCGGCATCCGGAAATTTCTGGTTCAGCGCGTAACGTGCATTGTTGATCAGGTTCAGAAACACCTGCTGGATCTGCTGCATTTGCCCCACAACAGGTGGAAGCCCGTGATCCAGGTCGATGTCGAGCAGAATGCCGTCCTTGCGGATCTGGACTTCCGTGATCGCCAGGGTTTCGTCCAGGGTTTCAGCAATTGAAATCGGGCATTTCCTTTTTTTGCGGTCGCGGGCAAAGGCCAACAGGCTGCTGACAATGTCGGCTATGCGATTGCTTTCCTTCAGCATGCGCCCGGCAATGTCCCCGGTAAAACTTCCATTTTCACTCTCATTACTCAGGATTTGAGCCAGATTGATGACGCTGTTGATGGGGTTGTTGATTTCATGCGCCACGCCGGCAGCTAATTCCCCGATTGCCGCTAGATGACCGGCTCTCAGTGTTTCGGCAGCCAGGACCTTTTTTTCGGTAACATCCCTGAGAATCATGACCACCGTTTTGGGCTGCCCATCGTTATCGAGCGCGGCACTGCTGCTGGTTGCCCAGAATTCGACGACCTTTCCATCATCGGTGACCACTTGGCATTCATGGTCGTACATTTTTCCATCGGCCAGGCTTTTTTCAACGCTGCAGCCTTCACACCGCTCTCCATGGTCGGCGAAAATGGTACAGCAGGTTTTCCCGACCATATCCGGCCCGAAAAGCCTTTTGGCAATGGGGTTGGCCCAGATAATTTCGAGATGGCCGTCTACGATGACCAGCAGGTCGTTCACCGCATTGATGATGCCGGCCAGTTTTTCTTCGCTTTCGCGCAGGGCTCGTTCAGCCAGTTTACGTTTGGTTTTGTCAGTATACACCATGACGATTTCCCGGGATGGCAGCTTGTAAAAGAAACATTCCCGCCACCCACTGATCCGGTTGTCCTGGTAGTATGTGGTGGAATAATGTTCAGCTTCCCCGGTGGACCAGACCCGCGTCATCATTTCGTACAAGCCGGCGGCTTTCATTCCGGGGAAGATGTCCAGGACATTCCTTCCGATCAAGTCCTCTCTTTTGATGTTGTCGATGTGCTCACCGGCTTTGTTGAAGTCGACAAAAACAAAATTCTTGCCGTTGTTTTCACTTTTAAAAACAGCAACACCGTTTATGGTGTTCTCCATGATGTTGCGGTAGCGGGTTTCTTTCTCGACGATCACCTGCTTGGCGGCCTGGTGCTTTTTGACCTGTACTTCCAGCGCATTGGTTCGCTGTTTCACCAGGCGCTGCAATGAACGGTTCCATATCAGAACACCAGCGATGGCCAGCATCACACACACGGCGGCGGCTATCAGGCCTATCCAGAACTTACGGCTGTTAAAAGGCGAAATCTGCTCAAGTTTGATCCACTTGCTGTAAATCTTCTCCTTTTCCCGGGCCGTGATCAGGGACAACCCTTTTTGCAGAATGCCATGGAGTTCTGGAATCCCTTTCAGAGGCGCAAAGGCGAGGTTGTATATAAATTCCGATCGGCCGGCTATGCGCAGGTTGGTAATTTTTTCCTTTTCGATATTATACGAGGCCGTGGCGATATTCCCCACCATCGCATCCACCATACCGAAGGATACCATCCGCAGACCGGTCTGCGTATCGGCTACCGGGTTGAGCTCGATATCGGGGTGATTGTTGATCATGAAGTCGTGGAAGGCATACTGATTGACCACGGCGATCTTCATTCCCTTGAGATCCGCCATGCTAAGGTTTTGTTTTACAGACTGCCGCACAATGATTACCGAAGGCAGATCCACGATCGATTCGGTAAAGCGTAAATATGCGCGGCGCTGGGGTGTCGGCGTGGCGGCGGTGATCATGTCGATTTTGCCCGCCCTGGCGTATTCGAGAACTTCGTCCCAGTTTTTCAGCCTGATGATGTTGAAGCGAATGCCCAGTTTCTTTTCGATCAGGGCAATGGTGTCGGCGGCGATACCCCGGTATGCGCCCTGATTGTCGAAAAATTCCACCGGCGGGAAATCAGGGTCAGGGGCTGCGGTTATGACCGGATGCTTTTTCAGCCAGGCAATCTCAGGCTCTGTAAACAAAACTTCAGTCGTGCCTGTAACGGCATGGACAGCCAGCGCCGTCAAGCATACCAAGCCAATGAATATAATGCTGATTGCAGGGTGGCGGACAATGGGATGCCTATATGT
>JAFDAT010000151.1 GCA_019313725.1 Deltaproteobacteria bacterium | reverse complement strand
TGGCCTTTCAGTACGGACTCAGCCTGGCTCAGGAATTTGAATCGGAACTCCATCTGGTGCATGTCATGGAAACTACCGAATTCAATGACTTGCTAAAAAGCGATGAGGAACAGGCTGTGGAAACAACCGATTACGACCAAAAAAAAGAACTGCTGCACCGCATGATTCCTGAAGAGTCCTACAACTGGTGTCATCCGAAACTGATCATGCTGGCAGGCAAACCTTTCCAGGAAATTACCAAATACGCCCTTTTTAACCAGATTGACCTGATTATACTGGGAATTCGAGGGCATAACCTGCTCGAGACCCTGTTTGCGGGTTCCACAACCGACCGGGTTTCCCGCCAATCACCCTGCCCGGTTCTTTCTGTCTGCCCCGTGTGAGCTGAACCGGGCGAACCACCACCTCCCGCTAACAAAGAACATAAAAATAGAACTTTCTGTTTGATTGACAATTTTATTGAAGTCGCTTTATACCTCAATAGAAACTCAAGAAAATGAGGCCGCATGAAGCCCGAACCACACATTACCCAGAATCCTGAACCCGGTATACACCTCTGTAAGGTTCAGGGAGATACCCTCGAAATCACACTGAGAATCGATCTGCCGGATGCTGGCACCGGCAGGGCCTGGGTTCGCACCAATATCGGTCATGCATCCGCGACGCGACAGGAAATCATCAAGCATGTCGATAACAACACCCCCTTACTGGGACGCGACTGGTTCGACCTCCCCATGCATCCGGATGCCAACGGTAACTATTTGATCATTCTGGGGTTGTCCGAGATCGGTCTCTTTGAGGCCAAGTGTTTTTTTCTTCCCGAACACGTGTCGGAACCGGTGTGGCCTTCCGGCGGCAATCTGGTCCTCTCTGTCGAACCCGCCGAAACTTGCTGCGGTAACACGCTTTACAACGCATTTGTCCGGCAGTTCGGGCCTAACAAACACCGACAGGTTTCTCCTGACGATCTTGATCAAAAAACAATCGAAACTCAGGATAAGGCCGGCTACACTATTATCCCACCATCGGGCACCTTCCGAAGCCTGATATCAGACTTGGATTTTATCATTGAAACACTTGGTTGCAGAATCATCCAGTTGCTACCCATCCATCCAACACCAACGACCTACGCCAGAATGGGTCGTTTTGGCAGTCCTTATGCGGCCTTGAGTTTCAGCGCCGTCGACCCGGCCTTGGCCGAGTTCGACCCCAAGGCCACACCCCTGGAGCAGTTTATAGAACTTGTGGACGCGGTACATTACCGCAACGCCAAACTCTTTCTGGACATTGCCATCAACCACACCGGTTGGGCCGCCAACCTTCACGCCACCCATCCCCATTGGCTGGTACGCAACCCGGACGGAAAAATAGAAGTTCCCGGGGCCTGGGGTGTCACCTGGGCAGATCTGACCAGGCTTGATTACACGCAAAAAGATCTCTGGCGCTATATGGCTGATATTTTTTTAACCTGGTGCCGGCGCGGGGTGGACGGTTTTCGTTGTGATGCCGGATATATGATCCCCATGGCGGTGTGGCAGTATATCATCGCCCGCGTCCGAAGCCAGTTTCCCGGCACCATCTTTCTTTTGGAGGGATTGGGTGGAAAAGTCAGCGTTACCCGGAATTTGCTCAGCCGTGCCAATTTCAACTGGGCCTATTCCGAGCTGTTCCAAAACTACGACCGCGGACAGGTTGAATCCTACCTAAAGCTGGCTGCAGATATTTCTCAAAACGATGGATTGACGGTTCATTTTGCCGAAACCCACGATAACAATCGGCTAGCCTTGACATCACCTACCTATGCCCGTATGCGGACTTCGCTTTGTGCCCTGCTGTCTTTTCAGGGTGCCTTCGGTTTTGCCAACGGCGTAGAATGGTTTGCCGCGGAAAAGATCAATGTTCATGATGCCCCTTCTCTTAACTGGGGAGCACCCGACAACCAGGTGGACCACATCGGCCGGCTGAACCGGCTCCTGAAAAGGCACCCTGTTTTTTCTCACGAAGGCCGGTTGGAATTGCTTTCGGTGCACGACGGTAAAGTTTTGGGGCTGACGCGTTATCATCCCGGCACCGGAAAAAAACTGCTTGTGCTGATCAACCTGGATGACAAACACCCGGCCCTTGCCCGCTGGTCGGGAGAAACACTTGATCTGCCGTACGCTGTTCATGACCTTCTTAGCGGGCGGAAAATTAACCTTGAACAGGTGGCGACCGACCGGCAATTAGTACTGGCCCCCGGAGAGTCCTTGTGTCTGACTGCGGATCGGGAGGATCTGAAGCTGATGATTGATGGCGACACCGACCATTTCCAGGTGCCCGAACAGGTCCTTTGCCAGCGTCTGCGAAACAAAGTTATTGAAATATTAAAGGTATACCGGGGCAATGCTGATCTCCAAGGCATTGATCTCGGCTCTGAAGTCAGCCGTTTTGAGAACGACCCCCTGACATACTGCCGGCAAATGAACCGGCAGAGCGATGCGTCAAGGGTCATCTTGTGGCACTGGCCCCGCGACCTTCGTCGGGAAGTCATGCTGCCGCCCGGATATTTTCTTATGCTTCAGGCGGCCATACCGTTCCATTGCCTGTTAACCCGGCAGAATGACGAAGTCCTTTCTGCAGAACAAAGCTTCAGGAAATCTTCTGACTCTTTTTTTGCTCTTGTTTTACCCGTTGACACGCCCGGGGCGCATACCCGTTACCGTTTGCGTCTGACCCTTTTTGGTCCGGATGGGTGTGAACATGCAAAGGCTTCGATCCTGTGCCTTTCGAAACCTGAGAATGCACGCGTACAAACCCTTTTCCGACAAAAAAACGGCCTGGAAAATAACCGGCTTCTGCTGGGTACAAACGGGCTGGGGTCCATGATGCGTTCACACGTTCTCTGGGGTCGCCTGGAAAGCCGTTATGATGGCCTGCTGGCCGCTAACCTTAATACACATTATCCTGAAGACCGCCGGGTCATGCTCACCCGGTGCCGGGGATGGACTGTTTTTCAGGGGTATTCGCAGGAAATCGGTCCGCAAACACTCGAACGATTCGGTTTTGACTATTCGTCTGCCGGCTGCTGGGAGCACAAGATTCCCACTGGGCATGGCGAGCACGTCCGGCTCACCCTCTGTCTTAAAATGATTGCCGGGAAAAATATGACCCGTCTGACCCTCCTCCGGCATCCGGCCGGTAATTCTTACGGACGTCTGGCCGATGACAAACCGCTCACCCTGATTCTACGCCCGGATATAGAATACAGGAATTTTCACGATACAACCAAAGCCTTCACCGGACCGGAAACGCATTGGAAAAAATGTGTGCTGCCCTCCAAAAAAGGATTCGTGTTTGACCCGAACCCTGTCCACCCATTGCAGGTAAGCGCCCTTAAAGGGCGTTTTGTTCCTCAGGCGGAATGGCATTACATGGTTCACCGTCAACGGGATGAAGAGCGCGGCCAGGATCCTGATTCCGATCTTTTCAGCCCCGGTTTCTTTACCGCCCGGCTACTGGGCGGTGAATCCCAGGTGATGACCGCCTGTGTTCCCGATTCCCGGGAAAAAAATGACTGCACCAATCCGGGCGCTCTTGTCGACAATGAGGCCGGATTCTTTGACGACAACCGGGCAAGCCGGACCATTCCGCAAGCCATGCGCCTTGCACTGGACCAATATGTTGTTAAAAGGGACGACCTACTTACGGTTATTGCTGGGTACCCCTGGTTTCTCGATTGGGGGCGGGACACGCTGATCGTCGCCAGGGGCCTGATCGCCGCCGGAAAAACAGATGAGGCCATATCCATTGTCAAACAGTTCGCCAGGTTTGAAAAAGACGGCACCATCCCTAATATGATCCACGGATCGGATACCGGTAATCGTGACACCTCGGATGCGCCGCTGTGGCTGTACACGGTCTGCGCCGATCTGGCCCGAACTGAAAAAGGCGAGGCGCTTTTTGAAATAGACTGCGGGGGGCGGTCTTTACGTGACGTACTGATCTCCTTGGCCCGGTCGTTGATGGCCGGAACACCCAACAATATCCGGATGGATCCGAAAACCGGCCTGATATTCAGTCCGGCACACTTCACCTGGATGGATACCAATCAGCCGGCGGGAACACCGCGCCAAGGCTACCCCATCGAGATTCAGGCGCTCTGGCATGCGGCCCTTGAACTGCTGTCACGAATCGACAACCGCGGGGGCGCTGCTGAGTGGCGTCGCCGGGCCGAGCGGGTCGGCCAGGCCATTTTAAAACACTTTTACCTGCCGGACGACGATTACCTTAGCGACTGCCTTCACGCGTCACCTGGAATTTCTGCCGAACAGGCGATTCCCGACAATGCCCTCCGGCCCAACCAACTGTTGGCCATTACCCTTAATGCGCTCCCGGATCGGGCTATCCAAAAAAGCATCCTCAATGCCTGTGAACGTTTGCTCGTCCCGGGCGCCATTCGCAGCCTGGACGATCAAACGGTAGAACCACCGCTGGAGATTGTTCACAACGGCCGTCGGGTCAACACGCCGGAAACACCCTACTGGGGAAGGTATGCCGGCAACGAAGATTCAAGCAGAAAACCCGCCTATCACAACGGTACGGCATGGACCTGGCTGTTTCCATCCTATTGTGAGGCCTGGTTCAGGGTATATGAACAAGCATCCAGAGAAACAGCCCTTGCCTGGCTTGGCAGCAGCACACACCTGATCAACACCGGCTGTGTGGGACATGTGCCGGAAATCCTGGATGGCGATGCACCCCACCGACAGCGGGGCTGTGATGCCCAGGCCTGGGGCGTCAGCGAACTTTTAAGGGTCTGGACACTCATTGACGCATGAGTTGGGCGTTTTATCATTGTGACTGCTGAAATCCTGATCACTCTCAAGGCTTTTAATCGATTTATTTCTTTGCTATTATCAATACAACTATTATAAATTGAACGCGTTTAACGATTGTGTTGCTTGTCTGTCGAAAAAAAGTTCAATCTGTCCCCAATCCACTCGGAAACAGCCAATACAGGATAATTATTTATGAACGGTTTACAAACATATCAGGTCTTTCCAGCAATACCGGAACCGCTTACGTTTTTAGATACCCTGGCCAGAAATTTGTGGTGGTGCTGGCATATCGACGCCATCGAACTTTTCCGGCGCGTCAACCCCGGTCTGTGGCGGAAATCGGGCCACAACCCCATCCTGTTTTCTACATTGGTCCCGCAACAGCGGCTTGAAGAGTTGGCTGAAAATGATGGATATCTCGCCCACCTGGAACGCATCCGAAAAAAATTCGATCGGGAGGTGACGGCCAAGATCACTGACCCGGCCGGCCTTGGAAAACACAAAGAAAATATTGCTTATTTTTCCATGGAATTCGGCCTTCACGAAAGCCTGCCTCTTTTTGCGGGCGGCCTGGGTGTTCTGGCAGGCGATCACCTGAAAGCGGCAGCCGACCTGGGTGTTCCGATTTTAGGCGTCGGGCTGCTTTACCGCCAGGGCTATTTTCATCAATTCCTCAATCACGAAGGCTTGCAGCAGGAAGAGTACCCGGACACGGACATTTTTCATCTGCCGGTATCCTTGGCCAGGGATGCATCCGGTAAGGAGGTTAAGGTCTCTGTAACCGGCCCGGACGGGGAAATCCGAGCAATCGTCTGGAAAATTCAGGTTGGATGCATTCCCTTATACCTGCTGGACACCAACATCGCTGACAATCCGCTCGCTATCCGTAATGTCACCGACCGGCTCTATGGCGGCGAACCCAGGCAACGCCTGGCCCAGGAAGTGCTTCTGGGCATTGGGGGCCTGCGTGCCCTGCATGCTCTCGACCTTCATCCCCAGGTAATCCACATGAATGAAGGCCACTCGGCTTTTTGCGGCCTGGAGAGGCTGTGCCAGGTAAAGGAAACATACGGCATCGGTTTAAATGAAGCCCTTGAAATCGTACCCCGGACAACCATATTCACCACGCACACCCCGGTTGCCGCCGGTCACGATGAGTTCCCAAAATCCGAGGTTATACCTTATGTGGAACCCCTGCAGGCGTGCCTGGGGGCAACCACCGATCAAATCATCGCCTGGGGCCAGGCGGAAGGGGCTGGTGCCGATGCGCCGCTCTCCATGTTCGTGCTGGGCCTGCGTCTGTCACAGTACCACAACGGGGTCAGCCGGCTGCACGGCCGGGTGGCCCGCAAGATGTGGTCACATGTCTGGCCGGGGTGGCCCGAAGACGAAATCCCCATTCACCACGTCACCAACGGCGTGCACATTCCCTCTTGGATTTCTGTGGAAAATGCCCAGCTATTCGACCGCTATCTGGGACCGGAATGGTATCTGCACCAACATAAGATGGATGTGTCCCTGGGCATCAACCAGATCTACAACGAAGAGCTCTGGCAGGCCCGGCAAATGAGTCGAGCCCGGCTGGTTCGAGCCTGCCGGGAAGCCCTTATTAAGCAGTATGATCGGCGAAATGCGCCCCGGGACGTGATGGAGGCTGCTGAAGGCGCACTGGATCCTGACGTGTTGACCATCGGGTTTGCCCGTCGTTTCGCAACTTACAAAAGGGCGACCCTGCTGCTGAGGAACAAGGAACGTCTCGAAGCAATGATCAATGCGGCGGACCAGCCGGTCCAGTTCATCTTTGCCGGCAAGGCCCACCCCAAGGATGAAGACGGCAAAGCGGTTATCAAACAGCTCATCGCTTTTTCCCGACAACCGTCTATTCGACAGCGCATAATTTTTTTAGAAGATTACGATATTTCAATTGCCCGAAACATGGTCCAGGGCGCTGATGTCTGGCTCAATTCCCCGCGCAGGCCGCTGGAGGCCAGCGGCACGTCCGGCATGAAGGCCGCGGTAAACGGCGTCCTCAATGTCAGCGTTCTGGATGGCTGGTGGTGCGAAGGCTATAATGAAGAAACCGGATGGGCCATCGGGCGGGGCGAGGAGTACTCGGACCACGATTACCAGGACCTGGTGGACAGCCAGGCCCTTTTCAACATCCTGGAAAACGACGTCATCCCCACATTTTACAATAGAAAAAACGGCGACGCACCCAACGACTGGATCGAGAAGATGAAGGCATCCATGAAAATGGCCATGGATCATTTCTGCACCCACCGGATGGTTGCCCAATACGCCGAAACCTATTATCGGCCGGCAATAAGCACCCATGACACCATCACAGCTGACGGTGCCAAGGAATCCAAACGGCTGCTGGCCCAAAGGGAACGAATCAAGTCCCATTGGAAGCATGTTCAGATTAAACCAATCACCCTCGACAGGGACAGATCCTACTTTCGTGTCGGCCAATCCTTTTTGGTTTCAGCGGAGGTGTCTCTGGGGGAACTGAGGCCGGAAGAGGTCGATGTGGAACTGTACTACGGAAACATGAAGCCGGATGGTACGCTTTCGTCCGGCCGGACTCAGATCATGGCCGTCCATAAGGATCTGGGTGGTGGCCGATACAGCTACGATATCAAATTGGCCTGTGATATTTCTGGACGTTTCGGCTGTACCGTCCGCGTGACACCCAGGGGTGACGATCTTCTGAAGTTTACCCCCGGGCTGATATCATGGGCCTGACCGCGTTACCGGGGAAATCCCAATGCCAAGCACCAAATTCCAATTTGGATTTTGGATTTTCACAAACAGCCTAAGATAACACGATTGCCGTATATAATACGATCATGTTGAAAAACAAAAAAAAACCCCGTGTTCTCATCGTGACCCCGGAAGTCACCTACCTGCCGGACC
>JAFDAT010000535.1 GCA_019313725.1 Deltaproteobacteria bacterium | reverse complement strand
ACCATCTTCATTAAAGGTGTGGATATTACTGCAAGTGATGAAGACGCCCAACACAAGGTTTTCCGTGACATCGGCGTCCTTTTTCAGGGTAGTGCCCTGTTCGGGTCCATGACGCTTGCAGAAAATGTAGCCCTGCCGATCTTAGAATATGCGGGGCTCCCCAAAGAGGCTGTTCGGCGGCTCGTTCAAATGAAATTGTGTCAATTCGAGCTCCTCGACTATCAGAATTACATGCCGTCGGAAATCAGCGGCGGTATGAAAAAACGAGCTGGGCTGGCCAGGGCATTGGCGCTCAATCCCAAGATTTTATTTCTGGATGAACCCACTGCCGGACTGGACCCGGTAATGTCAGCTGAAATCGATGAACTGGTGCTGCAGATCAATGCCGCCGCCGGAACAACCATGATTATCGTGACGCATGCACTTGACAGCATTTTTAACATTGCAAATCGCGTAATCATGATCGATAAAGAAAAAAGAGGTATCGTCGCGGATGGCGACCCCCGATATCTCCGGGATCACAGTCCGGAGCCTGTCGTGAAACGGTTTTTCAACCGCAAGCTGGACTTGAACCGGCATTGAGCGCTATTTGATATTAGAATTTTGAGGTTACATGGCTTCAGTTAAAACAAAGTTCGCAGTGGGTCTTTTTGTCGTCGCCGGGTTCATCATGGTTGTGTTTGCTGTGGTATGGCTGGGGATGTCAAACTACCTGGAAAAAGGAAAGTTCTACGTCGCCTACTTTGACGAGTCGGTGCAGGGATTGGACCGCGATTCCCCCGTAAAGTACCGTGGCGTCTCCATCGGCAAGGTCCAAAGCATCGGTGTAGCCCCGGACGCAAACCTGATCCAGGTTGTCCTCAAGATAGAAACCGGCCTTCAGCTCGACAAGAGCATCGTGGCCCAACTCAAAGCCGTGGGTATTACCGGCATCATGTTTGTTGAACTGGAAAAAAAGAAAGCCGGGGAGATTGTAATTTCACCCGGGGAGGCGTTTCCTTCGCGTTACCCTGTCATCAACACGCGTCCTTCCGATATCAAAAAATTCATGGGGGCCATTAACAACGTGCTCCTTGAATTCAGGGGATTGGACATCAAGGGGGTACTGGATGGCCTGAAATCAACACTCGTGAAAATTGACCAGACCATGGAAGATGCCCAGATCAGACGCCTGTCCGATGAGATGCAGGTTACCATCCGGGGAATCAGAAATGCCCTGGAACCTGAAAAATGGACCCGGGCCATCGACGCTGTGGGTGCCGCCGCGGACAACATCGATGCGCTCTCGACCGAGGGACGTGAAACCATCGTCCGGGCCAGTGCAACCCTGGAGGGTGTCGATCAACTCTTACAGGATAACAAAGATGAGATTCACGCTCTGATCTCTGACATGCGCACCACGCTGAGCAATATAGACAGACTTGCCAGGAGCAGCAATGACTTGATGCTGCAATCCAATCAGGAGATTGTCAGCCTGGTGATGGAGTTTAAAAAATCTCTCAAAAACTATGAAAAGGCCGGCAAAAACCTCAACCGGTTCCTAGAACTCATTGCCGATCAGCCGTCTCAGCTGTTCCTGGGGGAACCGCCTTTAGAAAGATCCCTGGAACCAGGATCAAGATAACGCCAGGCTATCAAATGCGCTGGTATGATGGGAAGATAAAACTGCTATGCTGAACAATCTTTCAACACTCACGTTGCTCATGAGCCTGCTGACCATCCTGGCTGTTACCATCACCATTATACGATTCCAACCGCATCGTGTTCAAAAACGATGAATATCTAAGGGATGAATATGTTTATCATAAATGGCGTGCTCATCCGGGTGAACTGGTATCCTTTTTCCTGGCCCGCGATTTCCTGGAAACCGGACGCTTCAAAGCAATCTTCTACGCCGATGCCAGCGCGCACCATACGCACCTCATCACCGGGGTGGTGGAAGATTTTTACCAGCAGGCCGGCAACGCGGGGGAAGCTATTTTGTCCCTCACGATCACCTTGTTTGACAAAACCCGCCGGGGCAGTGGCGACCCCGTAATGATGCAAAAAAAATACAGCTTAGATGTAGCGGTCGAAGAAAGCGGACCATCGGGATTGGCGAAAGCCATGAGCCGTGCCATGCAGCAGTTATCCCAAGATATCATAAACGATGTTTATGATCAGCTAACCGAATAGCCATATTTTTTAAAAAATTTAGAAATTCAGCGACGAAGTCGCGTTGACTAATAAAAAGAACCTGAAACCGATTTTTCTTAAAATATCGGTTTCAGGTTCTTTTTATTAGGAGGGCCACGGATTCGATATGGTAGGTGTGGGGGAACAAATCAACCGGCTGAACTTCCACCAGCCGGTACTGTGTTGACATCATGGCCACATCCCGGGCGAGTGCGGCCGGGTTGCACGATACGTAAATTATTTTTTCAGGCGCCATGCGCAGTATGGTCCGCACGACATCCTTGTGCATGCCTGCTCTCGGAGGATCTGCGACCATGACCTCAGCGGTGACATCGATATTTTGGAGGCATTCCCGCATATCACCCTGCACAAACCTGCAGTTCTCAACCCCGTTCGATCTGCAGTTATATTCCGCATCCTTTACCGCGCTCTCAACCTGCTCCACGCCGACAATTTCCTGGGCTGAACCGGACAGATAAATGGCAATGGTGCCTGTGCCGCAGTACAAGTCCAACACCGTCTCATGACCTTCAAGGGCGGCATAGTTTTTCACGGTCTCATAAAGGCGTTCAGCACCGGCCGTATTGGTTTGAAAAAACGAATTGGCCGAAATCTTGAACTCAAATGCACCGATTCTGTCTTTCAAAAAAGGGCTCCCGCCCAGGAGAACTTCTTTTTGACCAACGGCCACCCCGGCTTTGCTGTCGGTAATATTGTTGACCACCGATACAATCTGCGGGTGTTTTTCCAGCAGCATGTCGGCCAACGGTTGCATGACATCCGAATCCTCATCCGCTGTTACGATATTAACCATCCAGTTGTCATGCGCGGCCGAATGACGCAAGGTCACAAACCGCCAGAAACCGGCATGGCTTCTGAGCCCGTACACCGGTACATTTGATGCTTTGATATACCGGCGAACATCATCCAGAATATAGTTGCCCAGATGTGGCTGCAGGAGGCAGGCTTTGGTGTCCAGCACTTTGTAAAATGTTCCGGGAACATGCAATCCGATAGCGATGCCCGCTTGCTTTGGATTGTTTTGTTCCATCTCTTCGGGAAGCAGCCAGCGTCTTTCCGCACACGTAAATTCCATCTTGTTGCGGTACTCAAATACCTTTTGTGAAGGAAGTGTGTCATGCACCGTAACGTCACGAATATGGCCTATATGCTGCAACGATTCTTCAACATGCTGTTTTTTAAATATTATCTGATTGCTATAATCCAGAAACTGCCACTTGCACCCGCCGCAATGCCCACTGTAGGGACACGGTGCATCGATCCGCAATGCAGATGGCCGAATCAGCTGTTCGACCCGGGCTTCGGCGTATGACTTCTTTTTTTTGGTGATGCGTACGACGGCGAGATCACCGGGCACGGCTTTATCGATAAACAGGGTAAACCCGTTCAGCTTGGCAAGCCCTTTCCCACCGAAGGCAATTTTTTCGACTTCAACTTCAATGATTTGATTTTTTTTTATTTTCATCACGTTGAAAAACATCCATATATTTCACGGAGAGTGTGACGAAGTCGTGCCCCTTTCGCATGCCCGAACTCTGTACGCATGTGCCGCAAGCCCCAAAAAGCTGACAATTCAGCCGGCAGGCGACCACCGCATGAGCGACCCTGGCCACCAAAATGCATTTATCCGAGAAAGCGTTAAATGGTTTGCAAAAAAGCTTTTTTAAATGAATTGCAT
>JAFDAT010000150.1 GCA_019313725.1 Deltaproteobacteria bacterium | reverse complement strand
GAAGATGTGAATAGAATAGCCCGGGTCGCCCGGAACTACGGGGTGGTGGTGGAACGTATTCAGCACAGCGGGAAAAAACGGGCGCGGCAGACCGCCGACCTGCTGGCCGCTGTGCTGAAGCCGGCCAAAGGTCTTCAGGAAATCGCCGACATCAAACCGATGGATGATGTCGCTGAATTTGCCGCCCTGGTGGATTTTGCCACCGACATCATGGTGGTGGGGCACCTGCCATTTTTAGAACGGTTGATTTCTTTTCTCATCACCGGTAAACAGAACCCCATCCTGTTCAAACTGCAGAACGGCGGTATCCTGTGCCTTGACCGGATCGGGGATTCAGATACACCTGCAATCAAATGGGCTTTGATGCCCATCGTTGCTTAGTGGAATGGTTTATGGAAAGATATTAACTATCAGGAAACAGCGCGAGGAATTTTGGAAAACAGACAAAAAAAAATACTAAAAAGCCACATCAAAGAAAGGATTGAGGGCCTCAAGAGAAACCTAGTGTCATACCGGAAGCTTATCCAGCCCATATCGCCGGACAATGCCATTGGGCGGCTCACCCGCATGGAAGCGATAAATAGTAAGAGCATCAATGAGGCCGCCTTGAACAAAGCCAGACAGACCTTATCAAAAATGGAGCGTGCCCTGATGATGATCGACAATCCGGATTTCGGCTTGTGCCGTGAATGTGAAGAGCCGATTCCATTTGCCCGCTTGATGATTGTACCCGAATCCGAACATTGCGTTCAATGCGCCCAGGCCATTGGAGAGTAGATCGCGGGGAATGATAACGCTCTATGTGAAGGGCCTTGATCGACGTCACAGAAAATAATAGCCTGTGCCCTTTCACTTAAAATGATGCATACACCCAGGACAGGACAAAATAACCACGTGAGAAACATCGCCTTTGGATACTCAACCCAGTGCAACGCCAGGTGCGGCCATTGCGTCGCTGCGGATGCATCGCCCGCGACCGCAAAAATGGACCTCGCAAGGGCCAGTGCTATTATTCGTGAAATGGCCCGTTGTGAGGTCAAGGGGATCAGTTTTACCGCCGGAGAACCGCTTCTGTTTCTCAATGATATCTGTCAGCTGATTCGGATCTGCAGAAAAAACGGCATCTACACACGCGTCGTGACCAACGGCTACTGGGCCAGATCCCGGGAAAGTTCAGACCGTGTCATTGCGGAACTGATAGCCAACGGCTTGTCACAACTGCGGCTCAGCTTCAGCCGCTGGCATCAGCAGTACATCAGCCGGGATAACATTGTCCGTGCAGCCGCGAGCTGCAAACACCAGGGTCTCGATTATTTTGTTTCCTTTATCACCGATTTTTCAAAAACAGACGATGCCTGTGAACAATTTCTGCGGCAACATCACCTGAAATTTTTTCCGGAGCCACTCATATATTTTGGCCGTGCCGGTGAATTGGAGCGCCCGCCTGTATCTACCGACTACCGGCCCAATCTATGTCCCATGAATCCCTACCTGTCCCCGACCCTGGACATGTTTGCCTGTTGTGACGCGGCCCACCGGTTTTCAACGACAGGCTTTTTATATCTGGGAAATCTTGGCCGCGACACTATCGACGCCCTGTTTCAAAAAAACGAAAACCATGCCCTGCACCAACTCATAAAAACCATGGGGCTCACCAGCATGGCTTCCTACCTGGGCCTCAAGGCCCGTGAAATCGTTCAATACAGAAAATGCGAGTTGTGTGAAAAACTATTCAACTCCAGAGAAAACCTGAAAATTCTGACAGACGCAGCCGCATCGGATCTACCCGGCTGGCGGCGATAAAGCCTGTATCGGTGTGTTTCGTCATGCAGTGAGCAGAAACCACGTTTAGCTACCCTCTTTAGCGTCAATCGCCTCAAGTTCTTCCCAGCGGCGGTAAGCGCTTTCGATCTCCTTTTCGACGCGCTGGAGGGCCGCTTTAACCCCGGTTATCTCGGCTTTTTCCTTTTTGTAGAACAGCGGATCGGACATGCCCTTAAACAGGGCTTCATGCTCTGCTTCCAGGACTTCGATCTTTTGAGGCAGTTCCTGCATTTCCCTTTTTTGCATGTAGCCCAGTTTTTTTGATGGACTCGGCCTGGTTTTTGGTTTCGCTTTTGCCGGGACTTTCTTATCGGGCGGCCGCAAGGCCGGGCGCTGGCGAAGCCAGTCATCATAGCCCCCGGCGTATTCAAGCACCTGCCCATTGCCTTCAAAAACGATGGTACTGGTGACCACGCTGTTCAAAAAGGCCCGGTCATGGCTGACCAAAAGCAGCGTCCCCGGGTATTCCAGAATCAGTTCCTCGAGAAGTTCCAGGGTTTCCACGTCGAGATCGTTGGTCGGCTCGTCCAGGACCAGAACATTGGCCGGTTTGGTAAACAACCGAGCCAGCAACAGGCGATTCTTTTCCCCGCCGGAAAGGACATGCACCGGTGTGCGGCACCTTTCGGGCAGGAACAGAAAATCCTGGAGGTAGCTGATGACGTGGCGTTTTTGATCGTTCAGCACCACGAAGTCATTGCCGTCGGCAATATTATCACGCACGGTTTTCTGCTCGTCGAGCTGTGTCCGGAGCTGATCGAAGTAAACGATCTTAAGGTTGGTGCCGTGACGCACACTGCCTGATTCTGGACTGGCTGTTTTTAAAAGGATTTTCAGCAGCGTGGTTTTACCCACACCGTTGGGACCGATGATGCCGACCTTGTCCCCGCGCAGGATAACCGTGGAAAAATCCTTCACGATGGGGGCCTGCCCATAGGAAAACCCCACCGACCTGGCTTCGATGACGAGCTTACCGGTCCGTTCCGCCGCCTGGAACTGGAGTCTGGCGGTACCGATTTTACTGCGGCGGGCCCGATAAGCGGCCCGCATCTTCTGCAGACTCCTGACCCGTCCTTCGTTTCTTGTCCGGCGGGCTTTTATCCCTTTTCTGATCCAGGCTTCCTCCCGGGACAATTTCTTGTCGAACACCCCGTTCCGGGTGTTCTCTACATCCAGGGCAGCCTGCCTCCTTATTTCAAATGCGGCGTAATCGCAATCATAGGATACCAGGCGACCCCGGTCCAGTTCCAGGATCCTGTGGGCGAGTTTTTGAACAAAAGCACGGTCATGGGTGATGAACAGCAGCGTTTTTACGTGGCGGTGGATGAAATCCTCCATCCAGAGTATCGTTTCGATATCCAGGTGGTTGGTGGGCTCATCCAGCAGGAGGAGGTCCGGGTTACCGGCCAGGGCACCCGCAAAAAGCGTGCGCCGTTTCAGCCCTGCCGAAAGATCGGCGAACCGTCGTTGGGGCTCCAGCCGGGTTCGGGAAAGAACGTTTTCGATACTGTTGGCCAAGGCCCAGCCATTGTCGCTATCGAGCGTGTGCTGGAGCTGATCGCGCGTTGCAGCCAGTTGAGTATTTTTCGCGGTCTCCAGGGCTCGGCTGACCCGGCTGTACTCGGCCAGCGCCCGGCCGTTATCGCCGAGGCCCCGGGCAACCGCTTCGAATATTGTGCCGTCGAATTCTGCGGTTACATCCTGGTCCAGTGCGGCAACCCTGATGCCCTGCCGGCGCCAGACTTCACCGCTGTCGGGAAGGATCCGGCCGCCCAGAAGCTTCAGCAGGGTAGACTTGCCCACACCGTTGCGGCCCACCAGGCATATGCGTTCCCCTTTGCGAATCTGGAAAGTTATGTTTTCCAGCAGTTGGGGGTCACCGAAGCCCCAGCATACATCGCGCATGCCAATCATGGGCATCAGGGTTTCTCCCCGGCCAGGGCACAGCCCAAAGCATCCCGGTTTGCCGTGTGCGTGGCATCCATGACCTCCATGGCCAGCTTCTCCCCGGTGGTGCTTTCCTCATCCACCACGGCGTCAGCCCCCGCATCCTTCAGGCTCTGGCTGGCTATGTTGTAACGGCTGCGGGCCACGATAATGGACCCTGGTGCAAACAGGCGCAGATTCTTGATAATGTCCTGCGCCGACCTGGGATCCGGCACGGTGACAACCACCAGGCAGGCACCCTTGATGCCGGTGTGAGAAATTGCTTCGCTGTTGGTGGCGTCCACCATGTGTACCGGCAGGCCTTTTTTACGCGCCATGGCAGCGGTCTTGGGATTCAGCTCCACCACACCGGCAGAAAAACCTTCGGCCAGCAATACGTCAGCCACCTGTTGCCCGGCAGGGCCGAACCCGACAATGAAAATACGGCTGGCCGGCGGTTGTGTTGCTGCCGACACTTCCGCTTTTTTTTTAAACGGCGGCTGATGCTTTAAAATCGACAGGACCTTTCCTGAAAGGGGATGTGCGTACGCGGCCATGTAGGGCGCCAGGAACATGGAAAGGATGGTCACCGTGACAATCATATCGAATTGGCCCTGGCCCAGAACACCGCCCCGAGAGGCTACGGTGGCCAGAACAAATGAAAATTCCCCGATCTGGGCCAGGGTAATACCCGTGGCCAGTGAGGAGAGGTGTCCCATGCGAAAGCGCATGCAGATGAAATAAATGATACCGGCCTTCAGGAGAAATACCAGCACCAGCCACAACACCGCCTCCGCCAGATTGGCTATGAGCCAGGCCGGGTTGGCCAGCATGCCGATGGATGTAAAAAACAGGGTGACAAACAGCGTGCGCAAAGAGCCGATATCCGACCTGATCTGGGTGGCAAAGGGTGATTCGGCCAGGAGCATTCCGGCTATAAAGGCTCCCAGAGCAGGTGACAGGCCGATGGCGTGAGCCGCCCATGCCGAACCGATGGCCGCTGAAATGGATAGCAGAACCACCAGTTCACGGTTTGCAAAAAGATTGCCGGTCATCAACACCTTGGGGATGACGATGTAGAACAGCCCAAAAAACAGGGCGGCCAGGCCGCCGGCCGCTGCCACTGTTTTGAAGATGTGCACGATAACCTGCTGGACGCTGCCGCCGTGCCCTAAAATAGTGACCAACAGCACCAGCGGCACCACGGCGATATCCTGAGTCAGCAGAACGGCCAGGGCATTGCGGCCGTGGATGGAGTCGATCTCCATGCGATCCACCAGTACGCGCAGCACGATGGCGGTGGAACTGAGGGCAATGATAGCTCCCATGGCCAGGGCCTGCTGAACCGGGCCGAGGATGGCAAAAATCAGGGCAAAAACGAACAGGGTGATCAGAATCTGCAGAATACCGATTAAAAAGGCCTTGCCCCCCATGCGTTTGAGGCGGCCGAAGGAAAACTCCAGGCCGATGGAAAACAGCAGCAGGGCAACGCCCAGCTCGGCCACTTCCTGCACGGCGGCCTTGTTGAACAGTATCGGCCCCAGAACCGCGCCGGCAAGCAGATAGCCGACAATGGCGCTCTGTTTGAGGCGCTGGGCCACAACACCGAACAGAAAAGCCAACCCCAGCAGCAGCACGATCTCCATGATCAGATACCAGATGTCCATGTCTCCTCCATTGATAGAGAATCCCATAGTTGGGGCGAACACTTCAGCATACAACGAAGCAGTTATTGATCCGGGGTCTTCGTAAACTTGAGCGCAAGTGGGCGAGAGTAATTTCTTTCACCAATCTATACACAAAACAAAGCTTGGCCCCCCGCGCTGGACCAGAGCTGTCAGGCCTCATCTTTCGTGCTGTGCGCCGCCTCTTTTTCAGGCAGCACTTCTTCGCCGGAATCCCCTTCGGCCGGGGTCGGTTTCAACATCAGGACATCCGGTAGAACATCCTTGAAAGCCAGGCCGTAGATGTCCCAGATGGTGACGAACAACGCGGCAATGATGGGGCCGATAATGATGCCGGGGATTCCGAACATGAAGATTCCTCCCATGGTGCCGAAAAAAATCATCAGTTCGTGCATCTGGGTGTCTTTGCCCACCAGGGCCGGCCGCAGGATGTTGTCCAGGCTGCCCACCACAATAGCGCAGAATAGGGCTAGACCTCCGGCTTTATACATCTGCCCGCTGCCCGCCAGGATAATGGCTGCCGGAATCCAGATCAGGGCGGTTCCGATACCGGGGATGATCGACAGTACGGTCATGATCGTGCCCCAGAACAGGGCGCTGGGTATCCCCACCACAGCAAAGGCGATGCCGGACAGCCCGCCCTGCAGAATACCGATAACCGCCGTGCCCTTGAGGGTTGCCCTGGAAACAGATGTGAATTTCTCCAGAATCCGGTGCTCGTCGTGATCTTCCAGGGGAAGGTAATACAGTATCTTGTAGAGCAGTTTGCTGCCATCCATCAGCAGAAAAAACATGGTATAGAGCAGCACGAACAGCATGAAAACAAAGTTGATGGTGCCGAAAGTAAAAGACGACACGTGGTCGATGAAAAAAGTGCTGATCCACCCGACGGCCTCCCCGGCCTTGTTGAAGATCACTTCCCGATGCTCCATGACGTTTTCCGCAAAGGGCAGTTTGCTCAATTTTTCAACCAGAACATCGGGCTGGGCAATCTGTTTTTCGATCCAGGGTTTGACCCCCGCACCGACCTTGATGGCCTGGGAGGTGACGATCCCGAAAAGCCCTCCCAAGGGCAGCAGAATCACAAACAGAATGATAAGGATGGTAAGTCCCGAAGCCGGAGCGCGCCGGTCGCCAAACCAAAGCCTGAGCCGGCTGTACATGGGGTATGCCAGCGCCGAAAATATGCCCGCCAGAAAAATAGCCATCATAAAATGGCGGAGCATGGACAGGAACAGGGCCGAGATAAAAATGACCAACAGCAGCAAAACGGTTTTGTTGACAGCATCGTTTTTCATGGGGTTCCCCCTGCAGCGAAGACTGGTAAGTCCGCTCAGCTATACTTCTTGATCAACTGCTCGCGTTCATCTTCGGAAAGTGATTTTTTATAGGATTTCCAGCCCGGGCACCAGCCGATGTGCCATTTCCAGATGCGGCCCAGAAAAGACTCAGGATTGTTGTCGTATTTTGCCCTGAATTTGCATTTTTCACAGTTGCTCATGGCCTGTTTCCTTTGTATAGAAAATGTAATAAGGATTTATCACTGCTATAAAAATTGTGTGTACGGGTGTACCATAGCAGAAACCGCTCGCTTCTTACCAGTAATTTCTAAGGAGTGGAACCATCAGGCAGGTTGGCGGAGGCAGCCCGACATACAAAACAGATTTCACGGTGTATTCAGCCTTCTTTCTGCTGGGGTCGGACCAAGAAAACAATTTGATTTAATTACAAATTCATGCTATTTTTTGTTCTAAAAAAGGCTTAAAACTTCATTTTTACCCTCATAAACGTCACTTTAAGGATACAAGTGTTACAAAATGCCTAGAGCAAGCAGATATTTCCTGCCAGGTTATGCCTGGCACATCACCCACCGTTGCCACAAAAGGGAATTCCTCCTTAAGTTCAATAGAGACAAAAGGTGTTGGCTGTCCTGGCTGTTTGAAGCAAAAAAACGATACGGTCTAAAATTTCTCAATTACATGGTAACAGATAATCACATCCATATTCTGGCGATAGATGACGGTAATCGTGAATGCATTCCCAGATCGATGCAACTACTTGCCGGCAGGACCGGTCAGGAGTTCAATCATCGTAAAAAGAGGAAAGGCGCATATTGGGAGGATCGTTATCACGCTACGGCCGTTGCCAAGGCCGACTACCTGGCGCAATGCATGGACTACATTGACATGAATATGGTGCGTGCAGGGGTGGTAAGCCACCCTGCAGAATGGCCTTTTTGTGGTTATTCTGAATTGATACGTGGCAAAAAAAGATATCGTTTGATTGACACCGAAAAACTGACTGAAG
>JAFDAT010000534.1 GCA_019313725.1 Deltaproteobacteria bacterium | reverse complement strand
CTTTGGCATACGGTTCACCGGGAGGCAAACCACGATGTGTCCATTCCTCCCTGGTAAACATGGATATGTTAAAACCGAACACCCCTTCCTTCGCCAGGAGTCGGACGATTTCTTTAAAAATGGCCTTCAAACTGCCAAAAAAATGAAAAACCCCTCCGGCAATAATATGGTCAAAGCAGGCCTCCGGATAGGGCCAGGGGACATCTTCGACATCGTGAACTTTCAAATCATCGGCAACGTGCTTGGCTTTGCAAAGGCCCAGCATTTCTTCAGAAGCGTCGAAGCCGTGAATTCCGACACCGGCTTTGACAAAGGGCTTTGAACACAGCCCCGTGCCGATACCCACATCCAACAGGCGATCCTCCAGATTGACATATTCCCACATCAGACCGAAGAAGATTTCAGGATTCCACCCCCACGCTTCTGCCTGCCGGTCGTACTGGCCGGCGTCACGATCGTGGATATTAATTGAATCCACTGCAAGCCTCCATGACATGCAAAAGACAGGAATACGAAAGAAAAGTTTTTATTTTCCGTCAATCCCTCACCCCGACGGGATTTTATCCCATAGTTGTATAGTCTCCGGTTTGAGGCAACGTTGGGATTTATTCAAATCACGGTTTTTTAAGGATCTCGTAAGCGTCCTGAATTTCTCGAAAACGGTTTTCAGCCAGGGCCTTGAATTCCTCGCCTAAATGAACGACCTTGTCGGGGTGATACTTGCCGGCCAGCTTTTTATAGGCTGTCTTAATCTCATCCTGGGACGCCCCCCTGGGCACTTCGAGTATGTCGTAGGGTGTTTTTGGGACGGCCGGTCCGCTGCCGCCTGTTTTATAACCTTCTGGTTTGCTACCATCGTAGGCATGCCCACCGTCCGCATTGACCGGGGTTTTTCTGCCACGATAAAAAAAATGCCACAGCAGATAGAGGATGGCAATATCGTCCAGCCAGCCCCAGCCGACCAGCATGTCGGGCAGAAAATCATACGGCGAAAAGGTGTAAACAAGCGCCAGGATGGACAGTACGATTCTCCAAAGCCTGAAATATTGCAACATTACCCTCTTCCAACTCTAAAACCCGGACCTTTCAGCTGAGTCAAGAATTATAAACTTTGTCCGAAATTTATCCGTCTTTCAGGGAGAAACCAGTGATAGGTCCTTGACCTGGGTATTGGCCTTATTCCCACCGGTTGCCACCCTTTCGGGTCAGGTCTATATATTCCACCGAACCCCGATCGTTAATGAATCCGTTGATCAACCAGCTGACCACGCTGATTAAAAACGAACCGAACACCGCCGACCAGAATCCTTCGACATTAAATCCGGTAATGACGCCTGAAGCCATTTTTAACAGCAGGGCGTTAATGACAAAGGTAAACAACCCCATGGTCAGGATATTGATAGGCAGTGTCAATAGCAGGATGATGGGCCGGAAAAAGGCGTTCAAAATCCCCAGGGCGGCTGCTGCAAAAAAGGCCGACCAGAAGCTGCTGATATGGATGCCACCCACCAGGTAGGCGGTGACAATAATCGATGCTGTGAGGGTTAACCATCTGATGGTAATACCGTGCATGGTGTTCTATTCCTTATTCAACAGTTTATAATTGCTGTATACTTCTCTTCTAATTTACCCTTTTTATCGTGGAGTGTTTCCAACTCCGTAAACTGCTTTTCGATAACCGCGTTGCACGCGTGGATCTGTTTGGAAATTTCAGCAATCTGTTTCCCGTTGTTGGTGCTGGACGCCGCCATCATATCCTCATTAAGCATCTTGAGCCGGTTCTCCCGTTTCTCGATTTCATCTTCCGCGCGCCTGATCTGCTGTTTGAGGGGTTTTAACAATCTGCCCCGTTCGACAATCAGTTCGGAACGTTTTTTGCGGGCTTCCTTTTTGGTCAGCTTCTCTGTTGACTCGTTGCGTTCGGGTGTTTTCGCCGGCGGTTTCTTTTCCGTTCTTTCTTCATCCCACCCGTGTTTGTTCAGAAAAGAGCTGTAGCCGCCTTCAAAAAGCGCGATGCCGTCGTCCTGAAAAACCACCAGGCGCTCGGCCAGGGCATGCAAAAACATTTCGTTATGGGTAACCATGATGACGGTGCCCTCGAAGCTGTCGATGGCCGCCAGCAAGGCATCGCATGAATCCATGTCCAG
>JAFDAT010000533.1 GCA_019313725.1 Deltaproteobacteria bacterium | reverse complement strand
TTAAGCCTGACGCCGAGATCGGGCAAAAGGGGGCGTTCTGAAATTGGCTCGGGAGACGAAGTTCACAGAATGCTTACTATCAGGAAGTTCAAATATTGCGCAATTGTTGCCGGCATCCTGGCGCTCTTTTCTCTTTCAGGTTGCGCGTGGTTCAGCAGTAAGGATACCCGGCCGGCCCATGAACTGGCCAGGGACGGAATGGCTGAGTATAAAAGTGGCAACTACACAAAATCCATCGAAACCTTTGAAAGGTTGAAAGACTGGTACCCTTTCAGTAAATACGCCATTCTGGCTGAGCTGAAAATCGGAGATGCCTATTATAAGAAGGACGAGTACGAAGATGCCGTTTTTGCGTACGAGGAGTTTATCAACCTCCACCCGCGTAATGAAGCGGTTTCCTACGTCATGTACCAGATAGGCAGGTGCTATTTCGACCAGGTTGACACGGTGGACCGGGACCAGGCCTCGACACGAAAAGCCTTGGAAAGCTTCAAAAAACTAGTGGAAAGAAACCCCGAAGACCCTTATGCGAAAAAGGCAATACCGCATATCGATACCTGTATCAAGAGCCTGGCCGGTCATGATTTATATGTGGGGCAGTTCTATTTTAAAAACCGCTATTACAAAGCCGCCCTGAGCCGTTTCATGTCAGTGCTTACAGACTACCCGGATGTCGGCCTGCAGCAGAAAGCCCTCCAGTACATTTCCATTTGTGAAGCAGAGATTGCCAGACAGTATGACGGCAGCCGGCAGTAACCGGGCTGGCATAAAAAAGAACCATAAAAAAACTTTACACGACACCAGAAATATTATATAAGTAGTGTTTGCAATTTGGCGGGGCCAGACTTGGTCCCGATAAGACACCTTTGATAAATGAGGAACTGCAGGAGACAATATTATGTCCAAAGTATGTGAAATATGTGGAAAAAAACCTATGGTTGGCAACAATGTCAGCCATGCCCATAATGTAACCAAGAGACGTTTCAACCCGAATCTTCAGAATGTCCGTACTCTGGACAACGGCCGGCCGAAAAAAATGAAGGTTTGCACGAACTGCATTAAGTCCGGCCGTGTGGTTAAAGTCGCCTGAAGCGGTTACCCTGGTCGGCATTTAGTAACTGAATGTTTGTCGATGATTATTATTACCCGACTCGTTTGACACCCTGTACATTCTTAATCTTTTTTATTGACGACAGTATCCGTTTAAGATGCGCTGTACTCTCGACACCGATTGAGAAACTGCTTTCAACGTGCCTGTCATTATCGGTTTCGGTATTCGCGCTGAGAATATTGGCGTTGTTTTTGGTAATACAGCCGACAATATCCGCTAAAAGCCCCACCCTGTCGTAAGAAATTACCTGAAAGTTCGCGGGAAATGTCTCGGACGTTTCCGTATTCCACTCAATATCGATCCGCCGTTCCGGATTCATCTTAAGTGCGTTCACGCAACTGGACCTGTGCACCGTCACACCGAAACCACGTGTGATGTAGCCCGTGATACCATCACCAGGAACCGGCTGGCAGCATTTACCAAACTTAATCAGGATATCGTCCACACCTTTCACAACAACGCCTGTTTTCGGTTTCTTTTTGCGGACCCGCCCCATCAGCTTGTTCAGAATAGATTTACGGCCTTCCTCATTACCGGTTTTCGGTTCGATGCGCCTGATAATCTGCAGGGGGGTTGTTTTTCCATATCCAACACTGGCAATCAGATCATCCAGGGTTTTAAAACCGAAATGCTCAATAGCGGCAGCCATCTCGTCAGATTTGGTCTGAGTGTTGAAATTTATTTTGCGCTTTCTGAAAGCCTTTTCACACATCTCCCTGCCCAGGCTCAGGCTCCTCTCTCTTTCCTGGACCTTGACCCACTGACGAATTTTGGATTTGGCCTTCACCGTTTTTACAAAATTCAGCCAGTCTTTACTGGGGTGATGGTTCCGCTTGGTTACCACTTCAACAATGTCACCGGTCTGAAGCGCATACTGCAGGGGCACCAGTCGGCCGTTCACCTTGCCCCCGATACACTGATTGCCGACCTCCGTATGAATCCGATAGGCAAAATCAACGGGCGTCGCACCTTTCGGCAGGGTTTTAACCTCTCCCGTGGGCGTAAAGACATAGACTTCGTCAGGAAAAAGATCGATA
>JAFDAT010000149.1 GCA_019313725.1 Deltaproteobacteria bacterium | reverse complement strand
ATTGCTGAAGATGCAGCCAAATTAGGGTACCAGGCAAAAAATCTACAAAGCGTATTATCCCAATTATTAGCGGAGGTAAAAATTGAGCACTACATTGGTGCCTATCCTCCACGTAAATCATATGAACCAATAATAAAAGACTGTGAACTATTTGAGTTCATATGGACAAGTAAAAGACTCGGCTGTGATGTGTATTTAAAATATTGTTTAATGGGAGGAATTTTCTATTTAGTGTCCTTACACGAAGATAGACCAAAAGTACTGCAGAAAAAATAGCAGAAAGGGAGGTGGGCATAATGATAGGAAGAATCAACTGCCCGAGTGAACATGGAGAGATGGCCCTGAGGAAAATTGAGAAAGAGACCGTTTTTAAAGGGGAGAAGATTAATTACCAATTTAAAACCTATGTATGCGAGAAATGCGGCATTAATATTGGAACAATCGAACAGACAGCTGCTGCTCAAGATGCAATAGCCGACTCATATAGAAAAAAAGTAGGCTTGTTAACAGGCAAGGAAATAAAAACCTTAAGAGCTGAAAAAGGATGGAGTCAAAAAGAACTCGCAAAAAAAGCAGGTGTTGGAATTGCCAGTGTTAAAAGATGGGAAAACGGTATTATACAAACAAAATCGATGAACCAGGCCCTTAAAAGCGCATTTCAAGGAATAAATATTGGTAATAGATATACCGGTAATAGGGCTGCCATTTCGATTCCGAGAATCAAAATAGTGCTTAAGGAATTTGGAAAAAGCGTCTGTGCAGACTTACTTGTTCCTGACGATAAGTTGTTATTCGCCGGGAAATATTTATGGTACGCTGATATGTTAGCTTTTAAAAAATTAGGAAGAAGCATTACAGGGTCAACATATGCAGCGTTGCCGTATGGTCCACAGCTTAATAACTATAGTGATTTGGTGGAATTAATCTTAGATTCCAACGAAGGAAAGGCAGAACCTTTAACAGAAGAAGAAAAGAGAATTATTGTCAGTGTTGCCGCTACTTTTCCAGATAAGCGGATGGTTTATGATGCCTCACATCGAGAGGATGTCTGGAAGAATTGTAATCCTGGGGACTTAATCCCTTATACGGCAGCAGAGGATTTAACTGAGATATAATTTGAAGCGATAGCCAGGGCAGGTAAAATATGATTCCCGATCACCCTGCCCCTCAATCCCCTCCGGGCTGCTGAGGAAGCATAACGTTGGAGATGTGAGCTATCAACTTATACATTCCAGTTTAAAATTGACGTGTGATGTCTATAACAACCGGATGCCGGGTAAGTTTAAAAAATAAGGCCGATGACCCCAATAATCCGCACCTAAACGCACCCTATTTGCACCCAGTGGATGGTGTAGATCAAAATTTACAATGATTCCAATAGCCTTTCGTGAATATTGTCAAAACCGCCATTGGACATGATCAGGATGACATCACCGGATATCGCCGTGATTTTTAAAAAGTCGACGATCAAATCCGTGCTTTCAAAGTAATGGGCGTCTTTTCCCCGCTGTTTGAGATCATCCACCAGCTTCTGCGATGAAAAGCGCTGCCCTTCGGGTATTTTTTTCAGAAGGGGCGGCTTGCGAATGCAGATCAGGTCGGCCGCGTCGAAGCAGTCCGGATAGACATCCTGAAAAATATCGCGCATGCTGGTGTTGGTTCTGGGCTCGAACACGGCGATCAAGCGCCCTTCCGGATAGAACGGTTTCACCGCCCTGACCGTCTCCCTCACCGCGGTCGGGTGATGGGCGAAATCGTCCATGACCACGATATTGTTTTTGATCCCCCGCACCTCCTGGCGGCGCCTGACGCCTTTAAACGTCGCCAGGGCTTTTTGGGTGGCCGCTATAGGAATTTTCAGGAGATCGGCGACAGCAATAGCCGCCAGTGCGTTCAGGAGATTGTGCTCACCCACGAGCATGGTCTCAAACCGACGATAAAGACGGCCGCCTTTGAATACCTCAAAACTCGACCAGGGCGGCTGCAGGTCTATTTTGCCGAGACGCCATCCTGACTCCTCTGTTCTGCCGTATCCCACAACCCTGCAGTTGGCCGCGGCAACCACCCGTTCAACGTTCCTGTCACCGTCAAATGACAGCAGGGTGCTGCTATCATTCAGCCCTGACACCAGGTCCGTAAAAATAGTGATCACATGGTCTTTGTCCCTGAAAATATCGGCATGGTCAAACTCGACACTGGTCAATATCGTGACATGCGGATCGTAGTGCATGAATTTCGGGCCTTTGTCAAAATAGGCCGTGTCGTATTCATCACCTTCGATAACGATGTATTCGCCTTGGCCCAGGCGATAATTGCTGCTGAAGTTCGCCAGAATACCGCCGATAAAGAAGGTATCGTCCACACCGGCACAATCCAGGATCCAGGCCACGATGGAGGCGGTAGTGGTCTTGCCGTGGGTTCCGGTGATCAGTATCTGCTTTTTACCGGCGGCCACGAACGTATTGATGGCCTGCGGCATAGAACAGAAGTGCAGCCCCATCCGTTGCATGTGGACAACCTCGGGATTGTCTTTTGATACGGCGTTACCCACGATGACCAGATCCGGTCCGTAAGACAAGTGTTCAGCACTGAACCCTTCAGCGATGTCGATGCCCCGCCCTGACAGAAAATCGCTCATGGGCGGATAAACCTTCAAATCCGATCCGGTTACCGAAAAGCCCAGGTCTTTCAACATCAGTGCCAGAGCTCCCATCCCGGTACCGCAGATGGCGATCATGTGGATCGTTTTCACATCTTTCGGAATACTATTCTTATCCATTTGCATTCAACGTTATTCCGCTTAATTTAAAATACTTTCTTTGCCGGATTGAATCACTATGGTCTTACTGCATGGACAAACCCGCACTTATCGACTACGGCGGTTTTTTTGTGGTACTCGGTATCCGGCTTTGCGGACACGATGTTGGCTATCGTCTGATATCCTTTTGCATATACCTCGGACGACCAGTACCATGCAGCCCCGCTTGCAGGGAAATACGGGCTGTTTTGATAAATACCGGCCAGTTCCGCCGATGTGGGCAGGCGCCAGTCGGAATGACCGCCATCTTTCAGTTGCTGCACATATTTCACGGCTTCCCGGTAGTCCGCACAACGGCCAAGTGTCTGATAAGAATCCAGCATCGTCCAGACAAGACCGGTAAAGTTGTCGACCACCGAATTGTCCTGTCTGGCTGCATAGCGGTTCTTTGTACTAGCCAGATCGGCAACGACTTTCCGCCGGAGCGTTTCCAGGTGCAGGGCCCCTGCCTGCCCTGCCGATGCTTCCGTGTTATTCACAGCTGTCGTTTGCGTTGATGTTTCAACTGCTTTCTTCGCGGGTAGCGTACCTTTTTGGGTCGGCTGTTCGAGCTTCCAGAGAAGGTTTTCAGCCTCGATCATGTAGGGCCCCCCGGGATTCCGGTCTATGTAACGGCGCAACTGCTCAACCCTGTAGGACAGGGATACTGTAGAATCCATGCCGGCTATTTTCAAACGGGTCCACTCATTTCTGACGGTTATCTCCTTATCGATTTCAGCCACCCTTTGCTCCAGGCGCTTTTTTTCCGATGAATCAGGATACTTTTCTAAAAACGCCAGGTAGTACTTCCGAACCGTCTTATCCTCGGCACCATCGGTTTGAGACCGCAGTACTGCCAATGCCTTCTGTTCCTGCATCTTCTCTTCGATTTCATCCACCGTATTCATGCGCATGTACCGGCCAAACACCGCCTTGTACTTCCGGCTGACGCTCACACAGACGTCCCATTGTTCCTTGCGCTTGCATCTTTCTATTTCTATTAAAAAGTCCCTGTATGACGACTTCAAGGCTTCTCTGAATAGCTGTTCAACTTCCGCCCTGTGGCGGCCGTCGGGGTATTCGGCCAGATAAGCACGGTAGGCTTCAAGCCTCGCAACATGTTCCCGAGCGTCCAGTTCACCAAGTTCACTGAAGTAAGTATCGTCCGTGAGGTCGAGTATCTCGGCGAGCTGTTTGGAAATTTCCGGACGATAGCGGTTTTCGGGATGCTTTTCCAGAAAAGCGCCAAAAATCTCTTCGGCCTTTCGGTAGTATTGTGTGTTCAACGGCAGGTCGAAAACTGCGCTGCCGGCATCATCGTAATCCGAAGCTTCCATGCGGCCCCATATTTCGATGAGCCTTTGAACAGCCCTGCCCGTAAATACCTCATCCGCCTTGTGCGTTTCGATGAAGGCATCGATGAGCTTTTCCTGCCCCTCGGCATCCTTGAGCCGCTCCACTGCGGCAAGCAAAGCGGTGTACTCATCTTCCACCGATCTGCCGCCGATACCCTTCATGACGAAAAATGTGCCGACACACAACACCAGGATTACAGCGACCGCAATGGCAATCCGGGCCCCCCGCTTCTGCTTGCCGGGGAATCCCGATTGTTTCAGATTGGGAGATCGTTTTTTCCGTTGGCGGCTCTTTTTAAGTGAATCTTGACGTTGATCCGTATCAGGACCTATTTCGAACGCGCCCGATGGGATGCCTTTTTCGTACTCGATTTCATCTTTTTCCTTGAGCGCCTCCATGAGAATTTGCATTAGCGGAAGACCGATTTCGTTCTTCTGCCGGCCGCTGGGTTTCTTAATATCTATTTGCGTATTTTCCCAACTGAGGATGGTAAAAGCTGCTTCTCTGTGCCGCAAATCGTCTGTTTCCGCATCGATCAGATTGCCGTTCAATAAATGCAGGGTCCCGGATTTTTCCCCGGACCTGACCGTCAACGTGTATGTGGAACCGTCCATCTCTGACATCTGTAAGAAGGATGAAAGACTGACCCCTTCGATGCGCCCCGTCACGTCAGCATCGATTTCTGTCGATGCGCTCTCGGTCAGATGAGCCTTGACAGCGGCATACATGGACTGGTGGTTTTCATCCGTCATTCCAGGAGCACAAACACCCAGATGCACCGTGATGACATTTTCCTTGTCTTTCCAGGGCCACAGCGCTCCGTAAAACTCAGCTTCACCAACTTTTTTGATGAACAGCTGCTGCTCAGGTTGAACCCCGCCCATATGCTGTGCCGAGACGCCCTGGGACTCGGATTCGCCAGGCACCGTTCCCGCAGGAATCGGTGCGCTTTCAAAAAATGAGCTCAGACCATCTTCGAGCTCCGCCATGGGCCGGTTTTTTGATATGGCGTGGTAGAGGCTCATCCCTTCACGGTGAAAACGCCTCTCCATCCCGGATAACCCGTCAACTTTTTCGATGAGATGAACGAAGGCGGTCACCGTTTCCGGGTACGGTTTCAGATCCGCAACGGTTTTGCTCCAGATGTGGACAATTTTTGATAATGTTTCTTCGCTCAAAATAAAATCCGAAATGAAAAAAGACTATTTCCCTGCCAGCTGCTCCATGACTGCTTTCACCGTCCGAATGGTATTGTCGATCTGTTCTTCCCTGTGGGCAGTGGATACAAAACCGGATTCGAATTGCGAGGGTGCTAGGTAGATGCCTTTTTCCAACATGGCATTGTAGTATTTGGTAAAACGATCCAGGTCGCAGGATTTGGCATCATCCATATTTTTGACCGGTTTATCCCTGAAAAACATCCCCAGGACCGATCCGACCCTGTCGACCTGGACGGGTATGCCGCTTGCCGCCGCAGCCTCTTTGAGTCCTTTAACCAAATGATCCGTTTTTTGATCCAGTTCCGCGTATACCCCGGGCTTGTTCAGTTCTGTCAGGGTAGCGATGCCCGCCGCCATGGCCAGGGGATTGCCCGACAAGGTCCCGGCCTGATAAACCGGGCCGTCCGGGGCGATTTGGTCCATGATCGCCTTCCTCCCGCCATAGGCTCCCACCGGCATGCCTCCGCCGATGATTTTCCCGAGCGTGGTCAGGTCGGGCATGACATCATAAAGGTCTTGAGCGCCACCGCGGGATACGCGGAACCCGGTGATGACTTCATCGAAGATAAGGATGCTGCCGGATTTTTGTGTCGCTTCTCTCAAAGCGGCAAGAAAGCCCTCCTCCGGTGGTACCAGGCCCATGTTGCCGGCCACAGGTTCGACGATGACACAGGCCACATCCTGGCCTTTCTCGGCCATGACCCGGTTCATGCTTTCTGTGTCATTGTAGGGAATCGAGATGGTCTGGGCTGCAAACGCCTCGGGTACCCCCGGGCTCCCGGGAATGCCAAGCGTTGCCACCCCGGATCCGGCTTCCACCAGAAGCGTGTCGGCATGGCCGTGATAGCAGCCGTCGAATTTAACGATAAGATCCCTGCCGGTCACCCCTCTTGCCAGGCGGATGGCGCTCATGGTGGCTTCAGTGCCCGAATTGACGAAACGCACGGTGTCGATGGACGGCACTGCCGCAATAACCATTTCGGCCAGTTCAATTTCGAGATCCGTGGGTGCACCAAAACTGGTTCCACGTTCAAGGGTCGCCTTGATGGCGCTCACCACGACGGGATGACGATGGCCCAGAATCATTGGACCCCAGGAACCCACATAGTCGATGTAGCTGTTGCCGTCGGCATCGTAAACCATGCATCCTTCAGCGTGATCGATAAACACCGGGTCACGGCCTACGGACTTGCAGGCCCTGACTGGGCTGTTCACACCGCCGGGAATAACTTCTTTTGCATGCTGAAACAGCTTTTTGGATCGCTCATGATTCATTTGATTCACCCTTTCGAATATATGTATATGAATAATATTTGTAATTCCATCATATTACAGCATCAACCGTGTGGTTGCACCCTTGAACCATACACACGCCAATGGCTGGCGTAATGAATGATTAACCTTGCTGCTGTTTCGGTGATTTTTAGCAAAATAATATTTTTACCGCAACTGGCACAAATTGTCAATGATTTACCCTTCTGTAAGTAATAACATATTGGTATTATGTCATTAATGGGAAAATAGAAGTGGCCAGACTGTTTCTATGTCTACCATCAAAATTTCAAATGTAAAATGTAACCTTTCCTCATCTAAAACGTTTACTAGGAAAACCTTAAATAATAACAAAGAAAGGAGATCAGAAAATGAAAA
Organism: Deltaproteobacteria bacterium; assembly: GCA_019313725.1. Lineage (GTDB taxonomy): Bacteria > Desulfobacterota > Desulfobacteria > Desulfobacterales > B30-G6 > JAJDNW01. The sequence goes on along the minus strand of JAFDAT010000149.1, from coordinate 780 downwards.
AATGGATGTCACTACTGGTTATTTTAATGTTCTTAGGAATTATGATAAGTCCGGTTATTGCAGCAAATGGCCCAATGGGGCCAGCTGATAATTCTGGAGATGGTATTCCTGATGGAAGTGGGTTCGACGGCCCCAACGGGCCAAATGGTTCAGATTCAGCAAACGATTCACCTGGACCCGCACCAAATTCTGGTGATGGTATTCCGGATGGAAGTGGATTTTAACGATTTCAAGGTACTGCTCTTAAAATACTGACATATATAAATGAAGATTCAAGAAAGGCGGAGCCATGTTGCTCTGCCTTTCTCTTTTATCTAACGGTGTGAACCGATGTCCCATTTATCGACAGTTTTTGAACTTGCATCACTTCTGTTTTAGTGACAGTCTCATTGCGGTGTAAGCTTCGTTGTGGTTTATGAGCCTTTCCAACGAGACTAAGCACTCTAACAGACAATATATAATAGGTTGTAATTCTAAGATTTTTACAATGTTGGGGTAAACTGAATTAAGTGTTTATAATGCACCGCAATAAAGGGCCTGAAAAGCTGTCCAAGCTCCTGGCATATGCCCTCGGACGAAGTCCGGACGAATTCGGCCTGGTGCTGGATGCAGACGGCTTTATCAAAATCAAGGAGCTTCTGAAAGCACTTCACGAAGAGGAAGGCTGGGGATATGTCCGCAAAGCCGGCATCGATGAGGTTTTGTATTCGATTTCCAGCCCGCCCATCGAAGTGGTGGCAGACCGCATCCGTGCCGTGCAAAGGGAGCATCTGAACGAGC
>JAFDAT010000532.1 GCA_019313725.1 Deltaproteobacteria bacterium | reverse complement strand
TGTGCCGCTGGCATCCGCGGTTGGATTTAACACTGAAATTATCACGCATGGCAAGGATGGCTTTTTGATAAGAGAAAAAAGTGACTGGCTAAAATATTTAACCATCCTTAAAAAGGATAAAGCGCTTCGCCATAAGATGTCCATTCTTGCCCGAGAAAAGATCAAAAAGAAATTCAGTCTGGAAAAGAATATCCCCGTATTATGGCAAAAACTGAAAATAGACGCTATAACATCAGCGAATAAAGGATAGTCCACGATCCTCCAGGCGCTGCTCAGTACGCTTAAGAATATCCCGGAAAAGCTTACGCAACGAACGCTTCTCGCGGGAATAATACCCCAGGTAATACTTTAAAAACCTGGCCCGGTCCGCAGTGCTGATCATGCGAAGATCCAGAAAATTGCGCCCCATTCTTTCCAGGTTTTTATCTCTGCGGCGGTCGGAAATCCGGAATATGGTTCGAACGGCATCCAGGTCGATCAAGAAAATTTCGAATCTTCGCCCGTCTTCACTTTCCCGGACGAGAATGTTGTCAGCCGTAAAATCACTGTGATAAATTTTGTGACTATGCAGGTCGGCCATATATTTCGCCCCATCGGCAATAAGGCGTCGCCTGCGCTCTCGCTGGCATTGTTGTCGGCCCTGCACCCGAGCGACAGCCTCCGATAAGGCCACGGCATCAAAAAGATCTTTAGTGATGCAAACATATTCAGTCCAAAACAGGGAATGCCTTTTCTTCAACAGCGCCATGGGGAGCGGTGTGGCGATGCCTTTTCGGCGCATTTTTCTGCCGATTCTCCAGGCCTTCTGCGCTTTGTTTACACACAGCAGTGTTCTTAAAAAAAGTTTGAAACCCTTCACCTGGTACCGTTTCACATAAAACCCCTCGCCCTTCCCGAAGGAAACCTGGTGAACCTCCCGGTCGTCAGCCCGGGCAACCGCCTTTTCCATTGGCCAACCATCAGCAATAAAAGCCCGCAATCCCTCCACGAGGGTGGGTGTTCTGTATCTGACCAGCATCCTTCCTCGATAGCCAGCGACATGGATCGGGGCAACCTTCTCGTCGATAGTGATGGAATACGGCTTATGGCTCATGGATAGTGCCTTCTTATCATTTTTTTTACCTGCCCGTGCCACGCTTATTTCTTGACGATATCTATGACTGCCTGAGCCTTGGTCCATTTGCCCTGGGCCTTGTCAAGGTACTGAAAATACTCATTTGTGAAATTTCCCTGATTACATGTGTACCGATAACTGACCCCATTTACATCGATTTTACTTAAAACCTGGTTAAAGACACCCGGGCCGGTCAATCTGTAGACACTCGTCAATTTGTTTTCCCTGATGTTGATCATAAGGGCATCAATTATTTTCTCTAAATGAACATTATTCCTTTTACTGGCGATAAAATAATTGGTAAGCCCTCCTCGCTTTCTCAATAAAAAAAGCTCTGAATATTCCCTTTTTACGGTCCAACCCAAAGGCCACACAAGGTGTGCATCGATATCCATATAGACACCACCATATTTCTGTAGGACCAGTATTCGCCAGAAATCGGCCTGGGCGGCACCGATTTGAAGCTTTGAATAGCTTTCAAATATTTGTTTTGAATAGTTTGATTGTATAAAATCGGCTCTCGCTTCTGTAATCATGAAACGATATGCATATGTCGGGGACATCAGACGATTGAACAGATAATTGATATAGACAGGTAGGGTTACGCGATCGGTGTAATTCGTTTGCCACAGTATTTTTGGGACAACGGTATCTCCCTTATTTTTAAAAATGGGGGATGACTGTTTTGGAAGAGTAAATCTTTTTCTGGGAAAAAGGAAGTGAAAAACATAACACAAGATTTTCGAAGAATTCGCAAAAACTTTTATAATCCGACTGATCAGAAACCGAACGGTAGTATTCATAAATATCATCCCACATGCAATTTAATTTCAAATAGTTGGGTTGTTATACCGCCAGAAGTATATTGTTTGCATTGTCAGATATTTTTTATGAAACAGTCAAGACCAAAATCAATGCCCCCTTTCTTGCCCCTATCGTGGCAACTATAAGGTTTCCCCTGTTAATAAATTGAAAAAGTTGGTACTATTCATCTTATGCAGGCTTTGGTTGCGGTAGGGTTCATTCATCCACGGCAGGAGGTCCATT
>JAFDAT010000531.1 GCA_019313725.1 Deltaproteobacteria bacterium | reverse complement strand
AACCTTGAGCGATTATCCCACCTGTTATAGCATCTGTCAGGTTAGAGTTCCGATTGGCATAAAGAATCAACGCGCATATATTACTCCGGCAGCCAAATACCCGAAGTACATAAATAAGGGACGTCTATGAATTTATTCCTATTCAATCAATTTCAATTGGTTTTCTCTTACCATTTTTTCTCCTCGATAGGAAGCTTTGCTGACCGCAGATTGGCTCATGCTCAGACGACCGGCAATATCGACCGTCGTCATACCCAATTTCCGACTGGACCAGAAGCAAACTAAATTTCTGGCCTTTACCCGCGTTGCCTGCTTGCCGGGAACCAGCACTTCTTTCGGGTCGATCTTTACGATAACAACCACGCGTTCGATTACCGCTTTGAAATCAAATCCAGCTGCCTTAAGTTCATATTTTTCCTGCATTAGCCTGTCTTCATCGGCCAGTATTCGTTCCACGAATTCACCTTCACCCAGTATTCGTTCATCACCCCTCACCCTTATCCCTGCCCGCCGCAGTGCCTTGATTTCCGCCCATCCCCCGGCACTTCGAATTAGGCCACCACCGGTCAAATCTGGGCGTTGTCCACTGCTGATCCCTTTTTTAACGAATTGTCTGTATCTGCGGCGACCCTGACGGTGCTCGTCAGCAAAGAAACCCAAGAGATAATCGGTATCCTGAAACTTATTGGGTACATATCCCATGATCGCAGAATGGCCGGTCCAGGAATATTTATCCAGCGCCTTTAAATCGGTAACGATTTCTTTGCGTAAAGGATTCAGATGGATATATCTGACCAGTTCTTTCAAGTAAATATTTTCCTGGCAAAGAATCGATTTATAACGATTCTGGAACAGGTGACCTTGTCTATGATATTTCAAGTTAAAAAATACTGCATACCCGGTCAGAAGACGACGCATGATCGTCGCCATAGGCATACTGCCGATTTTCAACAGCAGGTGAAAGTGATTTGGCATCAGAGCCCATGCCAGACAGCGAGTTGTTGTATTCTGAAGAATTTTAGACAGCCGCTCGATTATATTTGCCCGATCGGAATCATTGCAAAAAATTTTTCTACCTTCTATGCCCCTTGCCATGATATGCTGCACGGCATCGGTTGCATCAATTCTTGCTTTTCGTGGCATCATGGATTGATATCACCAACCGTCGAATAAGTAAATCATAATTTCATGGACGTCCCCTACTACAATTATGAGACCACCTTATGCCAATAGAAGCTGACCATAAAGATGTGCTGGTTATCGGACGCAACTGCGTCGACTACATTGCCGTGCTTGAACAGCTGCCGGCAGAGGATGAGAAGGCACCCCTTGAGTTCAGAATTGTAGAAGGAGGGGGTCAGGGCGGGACCTCCGCCTGCTGCATTGCCAGGCTGGACAGCCGGGTTGCGCTCATCGGAAAAGTCGGCCAAGATGATGAAGGTGCAATTTGCCTTGAGCGCCTGCATGCTTTTGGCGTGGACACGCAGTTCGTGGATATTGTCAAAGGGGGCCGGACACCCGTTGCCTATCTCTTCGTCACCCGCAAAAACGGCCGAAGAACCATCATCTACGAACCGAACCGGCTGCCGAAAATTGAACTGAACGACCAACACCTGGCCATGCTGTCAACGGCCAGGGTTGTACTTCTGGACCCCGAAACGACCTATCTTGCGACAACCGTAAAAAAGAATACGGCCCCCCATACCCGCATCATTTACGACTGCGAAAGATGGAAAAACGGGGTTGAAAAAATGATGGCCGTGGCGGATTATTTCATTCCTTCGTCTTCTTTCTTGGCGTCAGCCCCTTTGCAACTGGACAATCTTGACTTTTATCAGAAAGTGCTCCGGCTTAAAGATGAACTTTACGGGCAGCTAATTGTAACCCGCGGTGAAAAAGGCGCTTATTACCCTCACGACGGCCACCTTTTCCATGTACCTGCGCCCACTGTCCCTGCAGTGGACACCATCGGCGCCGGTGATAATTTTCACGGAGCCTTCGCCCTGGCCATCAACCTCGATTTTGATCTGCACCGGGCTGTCCGGTTTGCGGTTGCGGTGGCATCCCTCTCGTGCAGGGATTACGGTGGCAGGAAAGGACTGCCGGATCTTCATGAAGCGCTCGCAACCACTGAACAAATTAAAGAGGATATCGTATGCTGACCCAGATAA
>JAFDAT010000530.1 GCA_019313725.1 Deltaproteobacteria bacterium | reverse complement strand
GAACATGTTTTCTTATAGGAGTTTAGGTTGAAGCCCTGGCCTACATGCTTGCACAAATAGCCGCAATGTAGCGCAGGGTTTTAACCCTGCTGGACCAAGCTACGGTCTACGCGCATGATTACCGACCTCTGACTTCCGATTTCTGACTTCTGTCTGACCACCTCATTCTATATTCTGAATTTCGGATTCCTCATTCCGCATTCGAAAAAACCGTTCCTTTTCGCTGTATATGCAGCCGCAGTAAGGCTGACGGTACATGTTGCGTTCTTTGGAGGTTGTAACCCCTTCTTTCCAGCCGTTTCTGAAATCCTGGTAGAAAAAGGGTACCCCCGCAGTTTTACCCACGGATTCTCCAATCTGCCTGATAATTGAATGCTTTTGAAATTTGCTGTAGAGCAGCGTGCTTGAAAAAAAGTCAAACTTTCCTTTCTTGGCAACCCGAGCCGCCGCCTGCAGCCGGGCATGATAGCAGTAGCTACAGCGATCCTGTTCACGGAAGGCGACGTTGCGGATAAACCCCTCCATATCATAATCTTTCTGATAGACGACCCGCAGATCTTCAGATGCTGCAAAGTCCTTGAGCGTTTCCTCCCTTTGCATGCATTCCCGGTACGGATGGATATTGTGGCGGTAAAAAAACCCCATGACCTCCAATCCATCCTGCCGCAGCACCTTCAGGGGGTATATGGCGCATGGGGCACAGCATATGTGCAGCAATAATTTCAATTTCTTTCTCCGAAAATAGCCGTTCCGATACGAACCAGAGTAGCCCCTTCCTGGATGGCCACTTCAAAATCTCCGGTCATGCCCATGGAGAGTTCATGCATGCTTACATTGGGGATATTTTCCGCGTCCACCTTGTCGCGCAGCTCCCGCAACGCCTTGAAAAAAGGCTGTACTTTTTCAGGTGCGTTGAAAAAGGGCGGCATGGTCATGAGGCCCTTCACGGCGACGTTTTCAAGGTTGCTGATGTCTCGAATGGTATCCACGGTATTCTCGACATGGGTGCCGGACTTGCTATCCTCTTGCGATATGTTGACCTGGACCAGGATTTCCTGAATTTTATCTATCTTTTTGGCCTGTTTGTTTATTTCCCGGGCCAGTTTCAGGGAGTCGACAGAATGGATCAGATCGAATATCTTGACCACGTATTTGGCTTTGTTGCTTTGAAGATGCCCGATAAAATGCCAGGCTACGGGTAACGTGTACAATTGGTTGAACTTTTCACGGGCTTCCTGGACATAATTCTCTCCGAGTGTGTCAACACCCGCTTCAACAGCCTGTGTAAGCATTTCTTTGGGCATGGTTTTGCTCACGGCCACGAGGCGCACATCGTCGGGATGGCGCCCGCATGCTTCGGCTGCCTGACCAATTCTCTGTTGAATCTTTTCCAAACGTTTCTGCATCATCGTTAGGTCCTTTTATTTTTTTCGCCTTTCCATGTCCAGATTATAATGTGTTTAGCATCCTTGGTGCCTTTCCGGTTTAAAATTATTTCTTTACCAGCCTCCGACTTCTGATTTCTGATGATCTGCTATGACCTATGAGTTGTCAGCTATAACGGACTCCCACCGTTCTTCCCGGCCAGGCTGAATAACACCCTCTCTCTGGAGCAGTTCGATAATTTCACAAACCGGCAGTCCGACGACATTGGTGTAGGATCCCTTGATATCCCTCACCAAAAATGTACCCAATCCCTGTATCGCATACGCACCGGCCTTGTCAAAAGGTTCGCGGGTGCGGAGATACCATTCGATTTCTTCATCGCTCAGATTTTTAAAACGGACATCGGTTTTGACGACATCGGTAAAATATTTTCCATCGGTTTTCCGGATAAGGGCATAGCCTGTCAGCACCTGGTGGGTCTGCCCGCCAAGCCGGTTCAGCATACGGCGAGCTTCTTTTTTCGAGCGTGGCTTGCCCAAAACAGTCCCATCGATGCAGACCACCGTATCCGCCCCGATTACCCAGCTGTCGGGATACGTTTCGGCGATCAGTCCGGCCTTTTCTCGCGCCAGGATCTTGACGTATGTTACCGGTTTGCTTAAAGGGATGCTCTCTTCGTCGAAGTTTCCCGGGATAACCACGAATGGCAGCCCGGCCTGTTCAAGGAGGAACTTCCGTCGGGGTGATTGGGACGCTAAAATAATATGGGGCATATTTTTTATATTCG
>JAFDAT010000529.1 GCA_019313725.1 Deltaproteobacteria bacterium | reverse complement strand
TCGGTTTTGAAGATGCCGGAATAAAAAAGGGTCAACAGGGCAATAACTACCACTATTCCGGCAACGGCCACCCGCGTTGTGGGCGATTTCTTTTTGACGACCTCCTTTTCAGGATCTACTTTGTTTTTTTGGGCCCGGGTATTGAGTTCAACGGTTTCATCCACAGGCTTTTCAATGGAAATATTTTCGTCGATTTCCGGTGCCTTCGGCGTCGAGCGGATCTGGTCCATGTAGTTGAAGGTGGGGTCGCCATAGAGCAGGTAGCTGGCCCAGACAATGGTTTCTTCTCCGTAGGCGTTAATCAGGGCGAGTCTGGCGCGCCACATGGCTTCACCGACGGTGAGACCGGCGAAGAGATGTTTGTAGAATTCGAGGGCAAACATTCTGCCGGGTTCGTCTAGGATCTCCCAGAAGGTGCCGATGTAGTGTTTGACGCCGGAGAGGATAAGGGCGTTGGCCAGGCCGAATATTTCGTCGTGGAAGTGGGGCTTCAGAGCCCACTCCTCCGTGCGGGCCGATTGACATGCATTGGAGAAGACCAGGGCCGGCATGACGCCTGATCCGGACATTTTCATAAAGTCACTGGCCTTCAGGACACTGTCAGAGAGCCGCCACCCGCTTTCGGCCGGATTTTCGCGGACGTAGTTCGAGTGGCCGGCAAAATGGACCATGTCAAAAATTTTCATCTTGGAACTGACAGCGCTCGCTGTAATGTTTTCCATTCGCAGGGTGGCGCTGACCAGGTCCTGACGCTGGTCCATTAATTTAAGGATCTCCACCCCTTCCATCTGGGCATTTTTGAGGTCCGCTTTCGGGTCTGCCAGGATCAATGCTTTCAAGGGACGCTCCAGTCGTCGGTTTCCGTTTCCTGCCGTGGCCTGACGTGTTTTGACCAACCGGCCCATGCTGAAACGCTGGCACAGGAACTGTTTGCCGTCGTGAAGCAGTTCCCAGGGGATCTGCACCAGTTGGTCATCGAGATTGATGATCAGATGCTCGGCTTCCGTCGTCTGGATTTTGTCTTTTATATCCGGGGTGAACAGTTCATCCCGGAATGCCTGCCCCACATCTCTGAGCCGGGTCAGGATGTCGCGGCTTATACACCCTTTTCGATTGCACGCATTCAGGGTATCGACGATTTCATTACAGCGGTTGCCGACTTTTTCAATGGGGATTGGAATTTCCTCATATTGCCGCACCGTGCTGATTTCTCCTGGTTCCTGTTCAAGGGCACTGATTTTAAGACGGCTGTCCTCCCGGGTGACTTCAAGCTGCAGCACGCTGGGGCGGTTCTGCAGGCGCCTTTCGGACCATGCGTCTCCAGACCTGACCCTGGGGTTTGGGCTGACCACAATTTCATCGTCCTGCCAGATCACACGGTAAAGTTCCAGGGCTTCATCTTTGCCCTTGACCCGGACAGACCCGTGATGGCGGCACAGAACATCATCGCTGCCCCGGATGTCTTCATAGGCGGAATGGCTGATCAATATCTGATCGGCCTCGGCCTTGGTTTCGATGCGCGAGGCCACATTGACCACGTCGCCGGCAATGTGATCTTCATCCATCAGAATTTCACCGGCGTTGATGCCGATGGTTACGTGCAGGGCATCGGCTGCATCGGTATCCCGGTTGTATTCATCCAGACCTTTCTGGATGGCAATACAGGCTTTGGCCGCATCCAGTGTGTTTTCAAAGGAAGACATGACACCGTCGCCCATGAGGCTCAGCACCTTGCCGTGGTTGGCCTCGATCCGGGGCAGAACAATATCGTTATGCTTTTGAATCCAGGCTCTTCCGGCGATGTCCCCCCTGGTATCCATATACTGGGTGTAGCCGCACACATCGGTAAAGACGATGGCCATGCGTTTTTTGAATTTTTTTTGCAGGACCCTGTCCAAACGGGCTCTTTCCCGCATGATATCTTCAATCTTCTGGTGGTCGGATCCATCGGCATGGTTCTTGTCATTCATGGTTTATTCCTCCCAAATTTTGACCCCATTGTCGGGGGTAACGTCATCCCAGCGTTGTTTATGGCAACGATATCACCATGCGAAAACCCCGAAAGCCAGCCACATCCGAAGGACTGTGGCCGTTACGGGCCGCACAACGTGCATAATCCGATTCAGCATAGCTCCACGCAGCTCCGCGGTTGATTCTGATGTTGTTTTGCCGGTCATAA
>JAFDAT010000148.1 GCA_019313725.1 Deltaproteobacteria bacterium | reverse complement strand
CCTGGTCCTTTGGGCCAGGTCAGAGCCATTAGGCTCTGCCAAAATAAATAATTTAAAGTGTCAAGTGATCTAAAATTATAAGTGATCTAAAGTTGATGAATCGCTACGCTCTGCTATTTATAAAAAAGATAAAATTCCTTAACTTTAGGCACTTTAGTTCACTTTAGCCCACTTTAGGCACTCATATGTTATGGCGTAGATACTCCCTTCCAGGGAGCATCCAGTGCCGGGCCCTCTGGATCCGGGTATCTACCTATCTATCCCGGTTGCTCCTACGTGTGGTTGTGAACATCATCATGATAATCATTAGCACCCAGTTGCTGAATATATACAGATATAAAAGGGGAAGCCCCAGCACGTAAACCTTATGGTTAAAAAGTGAGAGCAGGGGAAAATTGAAAAAAATGAAACCAAGCAGAAACAGACTGACCAGTCGCTTGTTTTTATCGCTGTTATGGTCCATAAAGGAGCTCCGCGAATGAAGATGCAACCTGGATGAATTTTATCGCTCAATACGTTGTCATATTCACATTCTGCTTAAACGTATGGATATTGGAATGAATATGTTAAAATGGCTCCCGGGTGTCAAGCCTTTAATTACTGCGCAATTAAAGGTCAACGCGGCTCCGCCGCTATTTATAGAGGGGATTGGTTGTTTGCAATGATATGGAGCAAAACAAATTGAGGATGATGGTATCCATAATATTTATAGAACGTGAAATAGCCGGCCACGATCAGGTAGCGGTGGTGTGTGATTCCGTAGATGCTCCGGTCAGGATCGTCGACAGTCTGAAAGAAGCCTATGATTACGTATCCAGCCATGCCGACCCGGTGGCCCGGGGCAAGCAAACCCTTATATTGAGCAAAAACAGGGGTGCTTTTATCAAATCGTGCCCCGGAACCCGGGAATACCAATGCTGTGACTATGAAATTCTGCACATGGCTTCATTCTGCAACATGGACTGCTCATATTGTATCCTGCAAACCTATTTTCATCCGCCGGTTCTGCAATTATTTGTCAATTATGATGATTTGTCGGCCGAACTGAACCGGCTTTTTGCGCGCAAGCGTATTTCGAGAATCGGAACCGGCGAATTTACCGACAGTTTGATATGGGAACGGTTTACACAACTGACACCCTTGCTGGTTAAAAAGTTTTCCGAACAAAACCGGGCGGTATTGGAGTTGAAAACCAAAACAGTTGCCGTTGACGCTTTGAAGGATCTGCCGCACAACCGTAAAACCATTGTGGCGTGGTCTCTGAATACGGAAGCCGTCATCCGGTCTGAAGAACGTTTTACCGCGACGCTTTCCGCACGCCTGAAAGCTGCTCGGCGATGCGTAGCATGGGGATATCCAGTCGCCTTTCATTTTGACCCCATCGTCATCTACGATGGTTGCGAAGCGGATTACAAAGCGGTCATCCAGCAGCTTTTTGCCCACATATCGCCACGGGACATCGTCTGGATCAGCCTGGGAACATTCCGATACATACCGGCCTTGAAACGGATTATTCAGGACAGGTTTACCGATTCAAAAATTGTCTACGGTGAGTTCATCCCGGGTTTGGATGGAAAGATGCGCTATTTCAAACCGCTGCGCATAAAGATCTATAAAAAAATAGTGGCTTGGATCAGAGCGGCGGCACCCGATCTCTGCATCTATTTCTGCATGGAAGACGATGAGGTGTGGGATTCAAGCCTGGGATTCTCCTCTGCCGCGGCGGGCGGGCTTCCGGAAATGCTGGATGCATCCGCTGTCGAGCACTGTGGGCTTTCTGCACCGATCAGAACGTAAGAAGAAGGTGGGATTGTTTTACGATTTACGTGTTACGTTTTAGGTTCTGTTACAGGCTAAACGCGTTAAAGACTTTCTACCACGTAAATCGTAAAACTTAAAACGTAAATCGATTTTTAGGTTCAGACCGGTCGTTACAGGCTAAACGCATTCAAGACTTTCTGCCGCGTAAATCCTAAAACTTAAAACATAAATCGATTTTTCTAATGAAAAGAAAAATTAAATGACCCGCTTGATATTATTATTCATATTGCTTTTCCCGGCCCATCTTGCCGCGCAGGAAACAGTCCCCGTAAAATACGTCATCGACGGGGATACCATCATACTGAACAATGGAAAAAAGGTGCGCTACATCGGTATTGACGCCCCTGAAATCGCGCATGGGAACTCCCCGGCCGAACACTTCGGCGATGCCGCCCGTACCTTCAACAGCCAACTCACCGAATCCGCAGGAGTATACCTGGAATACGACCGTGAGCCCCGTGACCGCTATGGACGCCACCTGGCCTATGTGTTTTTGAGCGATGACACTTTTGTCAATCAGCGTCTGCTGTTTTCAGGGTTGGCTGTTTTTCTCTACAAACCACCCAATCTAAAGTATGCGGAGATCCTTTTACAGGCGCAGCGTACCGCTATGTCGGGGAAAAAGGGGGTGTGGAAATCCTGGATCGAAAATCCACGATCTTATCTCGGCAATCGAAAATCAAAACGGTTTCATGTCCCCGGATGTCCATTCGGAAAAAACACGGCCCAACAAAACAGGGTATCGTTTAAAAACAGGTGGGATGCCTATTGGAAGGGGTATGCGCCGTGTAAGAAGTGTATTAAGAACCGTTTTAAGTTTTAGGTTTTACGTTTTAGGCTGGTAATGTGAGTTTAAGGCGTACGTTTGGATGTAAAAAAGGCCCTTTGAAAAAACTATTTCAAAGGACCTTTTTTTTAGCGGCGAAGCCGCGCTCCATAACTCCCTTCAAAAACTGCCGATTAAGCCCGATAGGATTATATCCCTGTTAAAACCCTGGTTTAATAACAAGTTGTCGGCATAGAAGGGAGTTATTCTTGTTTGAGGTCTTCGATGATTTTCTCAGCCATCTGGACCGGGACTTCGTCATAGTGTGAAAACTCCATGGTAAACATGCCTCGACCACCGGTCATGGACCGGAGGTCCGGAGCGTAGGTCAGGAATTCCGACATGGGCACCTGGGCGTTGATTACCTGATTTTTTCCGGCACTGTCCATTCCCAGTACGCGACCGCGGCGGCCATTCAGGTCGCCCATGATATCGCCCATATATTCATCGGGTGTGGTGATGGTCACCTTCATGATGGGTTCTAAGAGAACGGGATTAGCTGCTTCCACACCCTTTTTAAAAGCGAGAGAACCTGCGATTTTAAAAGCCATTTCCGAAGAGTCCACGGCGTGGAAAGACCCGTCGTTGAGGGTAACCCGGAAATCAATACAGGGAAAACCGGCAATCACACCCTTGGGAGCGGCTTCAATAATGCCTTTTTCAACGGCCGGAATGTATTGCCTGGGGATGACCCCTCCGACAACGGCATCCACAAATTCAAAACCACCGCCTCTGGGCAAAGGTTCCAAGTCGATCCAGCAGTCTCCGTACTGGCCGTGTCCACCGGACTGCTTTTTATGTTTTCCCTGAACCCGCACCTTTTTCTTGATGGTCTCTTTGTAAGGTACTTTAGGCGTGTGGAGGTTGACGGCAACATTGAATTTCCTTTTCAGTTTTTCCACGGTTGCTTCGATGTGAACATGACCGCAGCCTGACAGCAGGATTTCTTTGGTCTCGGCAATTCGGTCCAGTTTCAAGGCAAGGTCTTCTTCTAAAAGCTTGGAAAGGGAGCTGAAAATTTTATCTTCGTCCCCCTTGGACTTGGGTTCGAGAGCGAATGATATGAGCGAAGGCAGCGGCTCGGCACAAGCATAAACGACCTTGTCGGTATCATCACAAAGTGTATCTCCCGTGGTTGTTTCCTTGAGCTTGGCCACGGCAACGATGGCGCCCGGCCCGGCCTCTGATATAACTTTTTGTTCTTTTCCGGCAACCGTCAGAAGCTGGTTAAAACGTTCTTTGGTCTCTTTGCTGGCATTGTAGAAATTGCCTTCGGAACCAAGTGTACCCGAAACGATCTTGAATATCGACAACCTCCCGGCATAGGGATCTGCAATGGTTTTGAATACGAACCCTGAAAAAAGTGCATCCGGATCTGGTGCACGCATGACTTCGCTGTTGTCGGCAGGGTTAGTGCCCGACTTCGGCGATATCTCCAAAGGGGAGGGCATGCAGTTATTGACAAAATCCATCAGCAGGTCAATGCCGATGCCCTTGATGGCGGATCCGCAAAGAACAGGTACAAATGCTCGCGAAATGACGCCTGATTTCAAGGCACCATGGATGTCCTCATCGGTAAGCTCTTCACCTTCGAGATAGCGTTCGATCAGTTCGTCGTCGGCTTCGGCTACGTCTTCAATGAGTTTTTCACGCTCACTTTCGACTTCGTCCTGCATGTCGGCGGGTATATCCCCGGCAGTTGCCCTGCCGGATTCATCGTATGTATACGCTTTCATGGCGACCAGGTCCACAATACCCTTGAATTCATCCTCGGAGCCGATGGGCAGGTGGAGTGTAATCGGTTTTATTTCAAAAGAACCGGCGATGTCCTGGAGGGTTCTGGAAAAATCCGCGCGTTCCCGATCCAGTTTATTTACAAAAATCATACAGGGCGTGTTGAAGTCTTTGGCAAACTCCATGGCTTGTTCGGTCTGCACCTTGACACCGTCCACGGCGTCCACAAGTACGACCGCGCCGTCGGCGGCCTGCATACACAGCTTCGTATCGGTGAAAAAGTTCTGGTCACCCGGTGTATCGATAATGGTGACAGTGTGTTTGTTCCAGACATATTGACCGAAACCGCTGCTCAAGCTGGCATTTCTTTTGAGCTCTTCGGGTTCGAAATCCATGACTGTGTTGCCATCTTCGACACGTCCGATGCGTTTGGTCACACCGGTTTTGAACAATATCACTTCCGCCAAAGAAGTCTTACCTGCACCGCCGTGGGCCACGAGGGCGATGTTTCTTGATTTGTCTATTGTTTCACTCATTTAGGCTCCTCTCATTAATATAAATCCACCGCATCCACCAAAGGTAATTTCTGTATAGGGTATCAAGAAAAAAATCAAGCTAAAATAAAATCTGCGGCATAGATTTTATGGTACGCGGCTTCACCGCTAAACACCGATCGCTGACGAAAGACCTCAGGCCCCTATTATCCTACCCTTTTTATTTTCTTATCTTCTGCTCTTGGTAAGTCATGGCCACCAGAAACTCTAGGTTGCCTTTGGGGCCTTTAATAGGGGAGGGAACAGCAGGCTGCGGGGTGAAATTCAGTTTTTCAAAAAATTCTGATAGGTCCTGGATTACGGTTCTGTGAAGCAGCGAGTCCCTGACCACACCGCCTTTGCCCACCTTGCCTTTGCCCACCTCGAATTGGGGCTTTATCAAAGCGATAACCATTGACCCGTTTTTTAAAAACTTCAGAATGGCCGGGACAACAATTTTAAGTGAAATAAAAGATACATCGATAACGATTAAGTCAACAGGGGAGGGGATCGATTCAAGCGGCAGGTGTCGAATGTTGGTGCGCTCGATCAGATTGACCCGCGGGTCATTCCTCAGACGCCATGCAAATTGCCCGTAGCCGACATCAACGGCATATACCTTTCGTGCGCCATGCTGAAGAAGGCAATCGGTAAACCCGCCGGTTGAGGCGCCCACGTCCAGGCAGGTCCAGTCATCCACACGAATATCAAAAGCTGTTAGGGCTTTTTCGAGTTTGAGACCGCCCCGGCTGACATATGGAATATCCTGCCCTTTTAAGGCGACAATGTCATTGGCGACAACGGTCGTACCCGGTTTATCCGCCAAATGATCGTTGACGTATATTTTTCCGGCCATGATCAGGGCCTTGGCGCGTTGACGGCTCGCGGCCAGGCCCTTTTCAAAAACAACCTGGTCCAGTCTTTGTTTTTTTTGTACCATTGGTAAAAAATCAGGCTGGAAGGTCTAAGGTAAAAGACTGAAGGAGCGGTTGGCAAAAAGGCAAAAGATTACTCACGCAAAGGCGCAAAGACGCAAAGAAAATCAGAAGGTGGCAGCAAGCTAAAGGCATCGTAGGCCAGGGCTTCAGCCCTGAAAAAATCTTTGTTTATATTATCAACCCGTGACCGGTTGTCTGAAAACCTTGGCGTCTTTGCGCCTTTGCGTGAGTCGTCCTTCCCATCTTCTCACCTTCTATCCGTTCACCGGACCAACGCCACCGCCGCCCGGGCTATGGCAACTGCATCCAACCCGAACCTGGATCTCAATGTGGACTGGGGACCGTGTTCTACAAAAGTGTCCTGGATGCCGATCCTTTTCAGGGAATATCCGGAAACCCCGTTATCATTAAGGCACTCCAAAACGGCACTGCCAAAGCCTCCCTGGAGGACATTTTCCTCGACAGTCACAAACGTTTTAACTTTTCCGGCAAG
This sequence comes from Deltaproteobacteria bacterium, assembly GCA_019313725.1. GTDB lineage: Bacteria > Desulfobacterota > Desulfobacteria > Desulfobacterales > B30-G6 > JAJDNW01. Next base: position 1,535 of record JAFDAT010000148.1, on the reverse strand, counting down.
GCCGACAATCAGTTCCGCATCAATGGGTTTGACAAAGCGGCAATTTACAACTGTGGCGTGAATATTCTCTTTTTCCAGAATGTTACGGGCTTTCATGGATTCCACGACACTGCTGCCGATTGCCAGTAAAACCACATCGTCGCCTTCACACAGCACCTCGGCTTTGCCGATGTCCACCGGCAGCATCGGATCTTCTATCTTGACACCTTCCCCGGTTCCCCGGGGATAACGCAGGGCGATGGGTCCCTTGTGGTTCAGGGCTGTTTTCAGCATGCGCCGCAATTCGTTTTCATCTTTGGGTGCCATGATGACCATATTGGGCAGGCAGCGTAGGTAGGCAAAGTCGAAAAGCCCATGGTGGGTGGGGCCATCCTCACCAACGATACCGCCGCGGTCTATGGCAAATACTACGTGCAGAGACTCAATGCATACGTCATGCAATATTTGATCGTAAGCACGTTGTAGAAACGTGGAATAGATGGCCACAACCGGTATAAATCCTTCCACGGCCAGTCCGGCCGCAAACGTAACCCCATGGGGTTCCGCAATGCCCACATCAAAAAAACGATCCGGAAATTGAGCCGCAAAACGCGATAATCCAGTACCTTCCGGCATGGCGGCGGAGACCGCGATCACTTTGGGGTTTGCCCAGGCGAGATCGACCATTGTTTCACCAAATACCTCGGTATAGGAGGGGACGCCGATCTTTGAAGGTGCGCATGTTCCGGTCTCCACGTCAAAACTGCCGCAACCGTGAAAATAGACCGGGTTCCTTTCGGCCGGCGGATATCCTTTGCCTTTTTTTGTGGTCACATGCAGCAGTACGGGTTCGCTCCTGAATTTGATATTTTCCAGGATTTCGATTAGATGATTAATATTGTGACCATCGATAGGACCGAAATATTCAAAGTTGAAGGCCTCGAAAAGCATGCCGGGCGTTACAAATGTTTTAAAGGAATCCACCGATTTTTTGGCCAACTGATACATGTCATCCCCAATTTTGGGCAATGATTTCAGGAATGTTCCAAAATCTTTACGCAGGTCCTGGAGCTTTTTTTTCGAAAAAGTCCGGCTCAGCAGGGAGGAGAGGGCACCCACATTGCGTGAAATGGACATTTCGTTGTCATTCAGGATAACGATGAGGTCCCTCTCCTCGTGAGCTCCACCCGCCTGATTCAGCGCTTCAAAGGCCAGTCCCGCGGTCATGGAACCATCGCCGATGACGGCAATGACTTTTGATTTTTCATTTTTCAGGTGTTTTGCCGTGGCAATGCCCAGGCCCGCTGATATGGACGTGCTGCTGTGCCCCGTGGTAAAGGCGTCGTATTGGCTTTCGCTAATGCGCGTAAAACCGGAAAGCCCCCCCAATTTACGAATAGTATCGAACGACCGGCGTCTTCCCGTGAGGATTTTATGCGCATATGCCTGGTGGCCCACATCCCAGATAATTTTATCCGCGGGAGCGTCGAAAACGTAATGCAGGGCGATGGTTAAATCCACAGCGCCCAGGCTGGACGCCAGGTGCCCTCCGCTCT
>JAFDAT010000528.1 GCA_019313725.1 Deltaproteobacteria bacterium | reverse complement strand
GGGCCCGGGCGTACTCTTCCAGGGTAGCCCCGAAAAAAATAAACTTACAGGCGGTGAGAGAGTCCACCGCAGCGTTGAGGTCCTCGGCAATTTTAATGATGCGGGCCTTGCCGCTGAAGGAAAACCGGTCGGTTGCCACGGGTTTGCGCAGGATTTCATGGGATATGGGGTAGGCCCTCAGGTGGCATCCGCCGCGGGTGGACAGGGCGTATCCCAGGGCCATGCCAAAGGCACCTCTGGGGTCGTAGGCCGGCAGTTCCAGCCTTTTGACCGTCATGGAAGCTTCCGGCTTTCCGGCTTCAGCCGCATAGTGATAGGAACCCATTTTAAGTTGCTGCCCGATTCCCCGGGCATAGCCGATGTCTTCGAGAAACGGGACTATGGATTCAGGGCTCAGGGATTCAGCCGTTAGTTCGGCATGGCACGCCAGCGTGGCGGCTGCGGAGATAGTATCCATGCCCAGGTCGTTGCACAGCCTGTTCGCATTCACGGTCACGGCCATGTTGTCATTTCCGACCAGGGCGTGAAAATGGCTCATGGTTTCGTACTCGGGCAGGGGTCTTCCCCGGGAATCTTTTTTCTTGCACAGAATGTGGCATCCGGCGCAACCGGTCTTTTTACTGCCGAAGGTTTTCCGGTATTGAAAGGCGTTCATGCGTTCGGCGCCGGGGAAATGGGTGCGGCGAAAATTGTCCGTGGGCATCATGCGCCGGCTGTGAATAAGGTCGAAAAGGGCTGCAGTACCGTAGCGCGTGATGCCGAGGTCACCCATCAAAACCGGAGCGGCTGCAGCCAGGCGGAAGATCTCTTCGCGTGCCCTGGATAGTTCGCTAGTGTCGTAAATCCGGGCTCGCCGGCTTCCGGTTACGCGCAGATAGCTCATTTTTTTCTTAGCCATGACCAGGCCCAGGCCGCCGCGTCCGGCCGTAAAGTGCCCGTCAACCATGATGCTGGCGAAAAGAACGCCGCTTTCAGCGGCCGGTCCGATCAGGGCGCAGGCGCCCTTACTCTTTACGCGCCGGAGGCGTTGTGAAATGGGCAGTCGGCAGAGTTCTCCGGCATCCTGAAAGGAAACCGCATCGTCCACGATGGTTATACCTGTCCACTGCCGGGATTGACCCGTGATGACGATGGCGTCATACCCGGCGCGCTTGATCTGGAACCCCAGGCGTCCGCCTACCGAAGCATCTCCAACGGTCCCGGTGAGGGGGGATCGGGATGCCACGACCATGCGCCCGGATGTTGGTGCAGGGGTGGCCACCAGGGGGCCGGTGGCAAAAACAAGCGGCATGTCCGGGTGATCCCAGGAATTTTCAATATGCGAACGCAGAATTTCACCGGCAATGCCCTTGCCGCCCAGGTGCCGATGATAATAGGCTTCCCCAGGGCGCCGGGTCGTCCACTGCCTGCGGTCGATGTCGATTTCCAAGATGGTGCCGGTCCAGCCAAACATGCATGGCGTATACCTCATTTGAGTGAAAAACACCAGCCTTTCACCTCAACAATCTATAAATACAGTATAATTACAGCTCTATCGAATAACGGATCATGCAGGCCACAAAATAATGCTTGACTCGCTGATGATGCAGGGTTAACTATATGAAACCCTGTGAAACTATATGAAACCCTGTGGTAATGAATGGAGCAATAAAGTGGATCCGTTTAGCGTCGCCAGGACGATCAAGAACCTCCGGAAAAAAAAAGCCTACAGCCTCAACAAACTATCCGAACTGTCCGGCCTTTCAAAAGGGTATCTCTCCAAAATCGAAAACGGTATCAATGTTCCCACGATCACCACCCTGGCCAGAATTGCCACGGCACTCGAAGTAGATGTAACCTATTTCTTTTTGAAACAGGGTGAAGACGGGCAAAATCGCAAAATGGTTGCTGTCCGGAAAGACGAAAGAAAGGAAATCAACATAAAAATTCCTGAGAGTGTCGTTAGAAAAAGGTGGCCGCTTGCCAGCCAGAAGTATGACCGCCACATGGATCCTTACATCATTGAAGTGCCGGTTGAGTCCACAAATACCTATCAATTTGAAGGCGAGGAGTTTTACTACCTGTTAGCGGGAAAGATTGAATTGACTTATGGCGGTGAGCGCTATGTTTTCGAGGAAGGTGATTCCGTATACCTTGATTGCGATATCCCTTATTCAGGACGGAGCCTCAGTCCCGAACCCGCCA
>JAFDAT010000527.1 GCA_019313725.1 Deltaproteobacteria bacterium | reverse complement strand
GGTGACTTTTTCAACACCGGCCGGGAGTTTGAAATTCAGCCCGGGGCCTTCGGTGCGAACGAACTTGCCGAAACGCTGCACCACGCCCACTTCATCCTGCTTAACCGTGTAGACGACGGATGATCCCAAAAACAGTGCAATAATCACCACCACCATGAGTAAACCGCCGGGAAGTTTGAATTTCTTCAACTGGCTGACGATTTCATCGACCTGGGGGGGCACACCGCCTTTACTCTTTTGCTGTTCTTTTAGTTTTTCCCAATCCCAACTCATAATTTCAATCCTGTTTTAAAGTTAAAAACGATTTATTGTTTCACGTGTATAAAGCAATCTATATGCCAGAATGGAAAAGAGAGGTTGGACAACATCAATCGGTTTGGCATTCTATACTGAATGATCTTAAATACCAGATAGATATATCAATATAGAGAAAAATTTTCGCGGTGTTGTGCATGTAGAAAAAGTGGATGAGAGAACAAAAATAACGGGGAGAAATACCACGGTGAGGAAAAATTACTCGATTTTGTTTAGTCGGTCTGCACCTCGTAATTTTACCAGGCAGGGTATTCAGAAATGACGCTATCGTTATGATATTGATCATCATTACAACTTATTATCTCTACTTTGCCATGTTGCTTATGCAATCATGGGGTTAACTGGATCCATCTGATACAACAGGGGTATGCATGTGCAGGCCGCGCTGCGGGAAGGCAATCACGATGCCCTCTTTTCTGAACTTTTTGTCTATTTCCTCGTGCAGAAAGCTGGTTACGAATATATAATCATCGATGTTCGATATCCAGACGCGCAACTCAAAATCGAGGGAACTCTCCCCGAACTTCATGAAAAGTGCCTGGGGTTCGGGCATTCGGGTAACTTTCGAGGAAGTATAGGCGCAATCCAGGAGGGTTTGCTTGACCAGTCCCACATCGGAACCGTAGGCCACGCCGACCTTGACGATAATGCGCATGTCTCTATCGGACAAGGTCCAGTTGATCACCTTGTATTCAATCAAGTCGTGGTTGGGAACAACGATTTCCGAATGATCGAAGGTCTGAACCACTGCGGAGCGCAACCCCAGGCTTTTGATTTCACCCCACTGCCCTTCCATGGTAACATAATCCCCGACCTTGATGGGCCTTTCAAAAAGCAGAATGATGCCGGCAATAAAATTCCTGGCGATTCCCTGCAAGCCGAAACCGATACCGACACCCAATGCGCCACCGATAATGGTGATGCTTTTCATTTCAACACCGAGAATATTCAGAACCAGCAAAAAGCCGAAAAATACGACACTGTAATGAACAATTTTGGATATGGATACCCTGACCCCGAGCTGGAGTTGATTTTTTTTAAATGTTGTTTCACTCAGCAACGCCTGAATCGTATGCGAAAACACGATCGAACCCCAAAAACAGGCGGCTACGGAAACACACAATCCCACAGTAAGCTGAAAGGTGCCAATGCTGATTCCCAACACAAAAATCTTCTGCATTGCGGCCGGCGCACTTTCCGCAACAGACCATGTTTCCAGTATGTAACTGGCCATGACAAACCCGATGACCAAACGGATGACCAGAACGACAGGTACGATCATGGCACTAGTTTTATTTCGCAGGTATTCAATTCTTTGTACCATGTGGCTGCGCATTACAAGCTCAACCACGCCCTGGGCCATCACCATCATCATCCAGGCAACCAGTACCGCGAAGAATGATTCGATAAGAGCTGAAAACAGATGACTTGACCGGGCACTCTCACCGATGATTTCGAGGAAAAGGACAACGCCCATCATAAACGCGGAAAATCCGATACAACCCAGGTACACTTTTGATTTGTCCGTCTTAAAAACCGATTTAAAAAGCCATGCAGTCAGAATTAAAACCAGTACCGCTCCGATGAACACAGATAGCCTGATGATCGGTAGCGGCACGCCTATTAGTGGCAGCAGGATTGACATGACAGCCAGAATAGCGATGACGTAAAAAATCTTCGCCCCCCATTTCCGGGTTGCAAAACCGGGGGCCAGCCGCGCCCCGGAAAACCCAATGACGGCGACAAGCAGGAGATCTAAAACCGGATCACCCGATTTATAATAGGGTGCGAGCATGGTTATGCTGACAAAAACCCCTGTGGAAATCGGGCGCCGGGTAAAGTAGTGATTGGGGTAGTTCTGGTCAATTCGGGACC
>JAFDAT010000147.1 GCA_019313725.1 Deltaproteobacteria bacterium | reverse complement strand
ATCAAGCATCGTATCTCGGTGGTTTATACGCTTTTGCATAGAAAAATTATAATTCGATAATAAGTACTTAACAAAAGATTAACATCGAACACCGAACGTCCAAAATCGAATGAAGAGCAACCAGCAAGATGAATCTGCAACTATTTCTTTTTCTTTCCAGCTGTTTTAATACTAGTAACGAATATTTTAATTAGTTCCTCAGTTTCATTTAGCATTTCATTCAGAAGTTCGGGCTTTTTTATCAAGGGTACTCGTTGGATAAGTTTTAGCCACCTCTGCGTTTCCCGGAGTTCCTTTAAACAGATACGAAGTTTGTGGATAAAATCTTTAGGTGACTCAGCAGATTGGGCTTCACCATGGTTTGGGTAAGGTGAAGTACCTGATCTTAACAACTGTCCTGAAACATGGTTGCCTGCTTTTGTATTAGGCAGTTGCTCCACAATCTTAAGAATGCTGGCCGCATATTCAAGCAATCGTTCTTCCAGGTCGTATTTTTTCCCGTTCATAATTCGATGTTGAACGTTCGATGTTCGATGTTCATTGTTTCTGATCTATTTCCCTTTAAAGACGGGTTTCCGTTTTTCAAAAAATGCCGCCTGCCCCTCTTTGAGATCCTGACTGGTCATGGCGCCTTCCACCAGTGTTCTGGCCTCCTGTAGTGCTGATGGACCAAGACTCTCCACCGATGCAACCAGGTTCATGATCGCTTTCATCCCTTTGAGGGCCAAGGGTGCGTTCCGGGCAATTTCCCGAGCCATGTTGCCGGTAAAAGTTTCAAGCTCATCCCGCGGGACAAGGTAGTTCACCAGCCCCATGGTCTTCAGCGGGTCGCCCTTGTAGCGTCGGGCCGTAAAAAACATCTCCTTGGTGTTTGGCCAGCCGATGGTACGAATGAAACGCTGGAGCCCGTCCGGGAAATAGACCATGCCCAACCTGGCCGGGACCATTCCCATCTGGATATCGTCTGCGGCAATGCGCATGTCGCAGGCCACGGCCATGTCGCAGGCACCACCGAAAGCATATCCGTTGAGCATGGCAATCACCGGATAAGGGTAATTGATGATGCTGTCCAGAGCCAATTCGAAAGGGCTTTTGCGGTTCAGCAGTTTTTCCAGGTCCGGGGAAACATGGGTGGGAATCGCGGTGATGTCATAGCCGGAGGAAAAGGCCTTATCGCCAGCGCCCCTGATGACCACAGCACGGATTTCATCATCGCCGGCGGTTTCGTTCAGGGTCTCGTAGAGCCGGATCAACATGTCCGGCGTCAGGGCATTGCGCTTGTCGGGCCTGTTCAAGACCAGCGTGAGGACATGGCCTTTTTTTTCTGTCAGCAGTTGTTCATTCATGCGCTTTTCAACTTCCTAAATCCCGCCCGGGATGAACCGGAAACTAGTGCCGATAATTGTTTCTAAAAAGTTAGAAAAATTGATTAATGGATATTCAATTCCGGCGTGTCCGAATTGGGTTTTTAGTCATTGGAATTTTTTTGCACAAGATCCCAGGCCACATCCGCAAGGCCCCTGACCTGTTCACCATACGTTTGGGCGTCGGAAGCGCTCGCATTGCCATCCAGACCTCTTTTGTAAACCCCCTGGACAATGGCGGCTATCCGGAACAGGCTGAAGGCGATGTAAAATGTCCAGTCCGGGATTTCCTGCCTGCCCGTCCGCCGGCAATAGGCTTTCACATAATCATCTTCCGTGGGGATACCCGTCGCTTGAAAATCGATGCCCATATAACCGAATTTTACATTGTCATCAGCCGGCAGGTGATAGCCCATACAGTTGTAGGCCAGGTCGGCCAAAGGATGCCCCAAGGTGGACAGTTCCCAGTCCAACACCGCGATGATCCGGGGTTCCACCGGGTGTACGATCATGTTTTCGAGCCGGAAATCACCGTGGACGATTGAAGTGGTGTCATCATCCGGCACGTTGTCCGCCAGCCAGGCCATGAGCCGGTCCATGCTCTGGATGTCATCCGTCTGGGAGGCCAGGTACTGCTTTGTCCAGCGGCCGGTCTGCCGTGCCATGTAGTTACCGGGTTTGCCGAAATCCGCCAGGCCCGCCGCATCCAGATCCACGGCGTGAATCCTGACCAGGGTGTCGTTCATGGCATCTAAAATAGCCCCCCGCTCTGCGGCATCCCTGGCTTCGGGTATGGTGGGCTGCCTGAATATGCGCCCCTTAACGTGCGCCATGACATAAAAAGGTGTCCCGACGATCGATTCTTCCTGGCAGAGAAGATAGACCTCGGGCACCGGTACGTCCGTTTTCCCCAGCGCTTTGATGATTTTATATTCGCGATCAACGGCATGGGCTGACGGCAGGAGTTTTCCCGGCGGCTTTTTCCTGAGAACATAACCCCTGCCCGTTTCTGTATCGGTCAGCAGATACGTGGGATTGGACTGGCCGTAGCCAAACTGCCTGACATTCAGGGATCCGGAAAAACCGCCCAGATGCTCCCTGAGATAATCCACCAGCACAGCCTCGTTAAAACGGTGGGCCTTTCTGACTTCTCGGATCTCTTCTTTTTCACTCATCATTCGACTCCCGTGGTATGCTAATGGCCCTTGGCAAGATCTTTCCACCGCAGACACAAAGGACGCAAAGTTTTATTATTGGTTTCCTTTCAGGTATTTCGTGCTTTCTTACTTTCGTGTTTTCGTGATTAATAATTTTTCCATTTAGATGATGGATAGCTGATATCGTATGGTAAAGCGTGAAAGCAGATCTTCCACTTTCTTTTCGATTTCCTGCCCGGATACCCCTTCAGCAGGTTGGATGTCGATGTGAGCCAACGCTCCGTGCACCTTGTCTTCAACCACACTGACCTGCATGGATGATGTCAGCCCTTCCAATGCTTTCAAGGCATCTTCGTAGACCCTTCGGGTAGCATCCCAGCGCAGGGCCGGCTTGAAGATCTTGCCCACCGAGGTCAGGGGCAGTTCATCCAGGATAATCACCTCCTTGGGGACGGCCGCCCGTTCCCCGATCGCATTTTCCACCTGCTCGAGAATCTGTGCCGCGGACAGGCGCGCACCTTCCTGAAGCTGGACATAGGCCACCGGCACCTCCCCGGCATGGGGGTCCGGCCGGCCCACAGCTGCCGCCACCTGTACTCCGGGTATCCGGTAGAGCGGCTCTTCGATGGCCGCCGGATCGATGTTGTGCCCGCCGCGGATGATCAGCTCTTTTGTGCGGCCCGTCAGCCAGAAATAGCCGTCGGCATCCTGCCGCCCCAGGTCGCCGGTGTTGATCCAATCCGGCTTGGGGTAAAGTCCCTGGTTGTGGATTTCTTCGGTATAGCCTTTGAACACGTTGGGTCCGGACAGGCACACACAGCCGATTTCGTCGGTTTCAGCCGCGCGCACGAACCCGCCTTCATCATCAACGATAAAAATCGCCATTTTCTGGTAGGGCAAGCGCAATCCAATGGAACCCACTTTTCGCTGGCCATGAAAAGGATTGGCCGAAGAAGCGCAGGTACCCTCGGTCAAGCCATAGCCTTCGAGGACTTTCATGCCGCTGTGCTCCTCGAAGCGTTTGAACAGTTCCACGGAAAGCGGTGCCGCACCGCAAATGCCGAACCGCAGCGAAGAAATATCCACCCCCTCCTTGGGAATGTCCAGCAGCATGGACAGCACCGTGGGAACACCGGAAAAAGTGACGGCTTTGTAGTGCTCCACGATCTTGTATAAATTTTTCAGTACCGACGGATCCCGGTATCCCATGGGACCCAAAATCACAATATGCGCGCCCGTGGAAAAGGGGGCTGAGCCCGTTACGGTCGTACCGTTGACGTGGAAAAGCGGCAGTCCGCATAAAGCGGTCTCTCCTGCTGCCAAACCCATGGCCTGGTTGAGCATAAAAGGCATGGCCGCCTCGTTGAAATGGGTGTGCGGCGCCAGCTTGGGCGTCCCCGTAGTCCCGCCGGTGTGATACATGGACGCAATGTCATCCGGGGCAATCTGTCGCCCGGAATCGAGCGCATCACCGTTGTAGCCGGGAAGCGCTTCGTCGAAGCCGACGATGTTTTCCTTCTCGTCACTGGGGCCCATGACCCGCACAATCGCCTTGAGGTTGGGCAGGTTTTTTTTTATAGCCATGGCTTTTTCCCAGATATCGGACCCGGGGAGCTCCCCCAGGGCCACCAGAATTTTGGTATTGGCGGCCTGGCAAATGTCACGGATCGTTCCCGACTCCAGCATGGGATTGATGGGGTTGACGATCCCGGCCGCCTCCCCGCCCCAGAGGACATAGTGCGTGTGGGGAATGTTGGGCAGAAGGTATGAGATTACATCGGTCGGGCCCACGCCCAGATCGTGAAACAGGTTGGCCGTGCGGTTGATCTGCTGAACAAACTCCCTGTAGGTCACCTGCATGGGCTCTTTGTAGGTATCCCCGGACATGATGAAGCTGATGGCGGTCGCATCCGGATTTATCGCCGCGCCCTTTTTAATCGAGTCGTAGGTATTGAAACATGTCATCCGATCCTGAATCGGCGTTTCTTCAATTTTTTCAATATCAGCCAGCGTTTTGATTATGAGTTTTTCCATCACACCTCCTTGTATCGGCGGTCATCAGCAGAGCCCGGGAATGGGAAGGCACCCTGCAGGGGCATGCTCTGATGGTGGCCCTGATTTGTATTCACTATAAAATAAAATCACGAAAACCGCCAATCAAAAAAAACACAAACTGATCTTCCTTTTGCGTGATTTCTGATTGGCTGCTTTCGTGATGATATAAATCGAGTTTTACGTGTAGCAAGTATTCGATCCCGATCCCGATAGCGATTTCGATCCCGATGAAATCATAAGAAAACAAACACTTGGATCCTTGCCCCCGCGGATCCTTTTCTCCAACTACATTGGAGAAGAACTTAAAATTTATATTTCCAGATATTTGGCTCTCATCTCCGGGTTGGCGTCCAGTTCTTTCAGGGTACCGGTAAAACCCAGGTGGGCCTTGCCCATCAGGTAAACTCGATCCGCCAGGGACATGGCCACCTTGAGGTTGTGCTCCACCAGCAGAATCGAGATACCGGATTTACAGATCGCCGCGAGCACGTCCCGCACCTCCTTGACCATGACAGGAGAAAGGCCTTCCGTGGGTTCATCCACCATCAGGAGCCTGGGGTTGCCCATGAGCGTGCGCCCGATGGTGAGCATCTGCTGTTCGCCGCCCGACAGGAGGGCTCCTTTCTGGTTGGTCCGGTCTCTCATAAAAGGAAAGCGCTCGAATATTTTTTCAATAGTCCAGATGTTGGCATTGGATGTGTCGACCTTTCCGCCTTTTACCCCCATCATCAGGTTGTCCAGGACGGAAAGGTTGGGAAAGATGCGTCTTTCTTCGGGGACATAGCCGATGCCGGCCCGGGCAACCTTGTGGGGCCTCAGCCCGGTGATATCCCTGCCGTCGAAAATAACCTTACCGGACCGTGGTTTCAGCAGGCCCATGATGGTCTTCATGGTGGTGCTCTTGCCCATGCCGTTGCGTCCTAAAAGGGCCACCACTTCCCCATCTTCAACATTCAGCGACATATCCTGCAGCGCATGGCTTTCGCCATAATAGGTGTTCAGGTTCGTGGCTTCTAATAACATACGTCCTCCTCACCCCCCATTTCACCCAGATAGGCGTCCTTTACCGCCTGGTTGTCCCGTACATCACACGGTTCGCCCGTGGCCAGGATGGTACCGTGGTGCAGCACCGTGATCCGGTCAGCCAGAGAAAAAACCACATCCATGTCGTGCTCGATGACGACCGTTGTCTTGCCTTCGGTCAGTCGGCGGATCAGCTCCACTGCGTAGTGGGTCTCATCTTTTGACATGCCGGCCGTGGGTTCGTCCAGCATGACCAGGTCCGGGTTGGTGGCCAGGGCCATGCTGATCTCCAGTGAACGATGCTTGCCGTAGGACAAATTCCCCGCCAGGGTATCCCGATCAGAGTCCAGGTTGATGCGCCTCAAAATCTCTTCGGCCTCCTCGGTAATATCCGGCATGCTGTCCACTTTGCGGAACAGATTGAAGCGGATGCCTCTGGTTGAAAGGACTGCCAAGCGTATATTCTGAAAGGCCGTCATACGGTCGAATGTAGAGGTAATCTGAAAAGAACGGCCCATGCCCTGGCGTAGAATCTTCCAGGGCCCCTCACCGGTGATGTCCTTTTCCTTGAACACGATCTTTCCCCGGCTGGGTTTATAGGTTCCGGTGATGAGATTAAAAAGGGTCGTCTTGCCGGCACCGTTGGGCCCGATGATGGCGTGGCGCTCGCCGGCCTCCACCTGCAAGTTGACATCGAACAGTACCTTCAGGCCGCTGAAATCGTGATAGAGCCCCTGTGTTTCCAGGATATTCATGCATTTTCTCCGTTATCCATCAGACACCTTGCCTTGTGAACCATTTGGCTTTAATAATTTTAACCGTACCGACAAACCCCATGGGCGCAAACATGATCACCAGCACGAGCACCAGTCCGAACACCAGTTCCACCCTTTCGGTGTAGCGCGTGGTCAGCTCTTCCAGGATCCCGAATATCGCCGAACCGAAAATAGGTCCGAAAAAGCTGCCGATACCGCCTACCATGGTCATCATGATGGGTGCAAAGGAGGTCATTACGTGATAACCGTCCTCGGCCGTTATCAGGTTCTGAAACAGGGCATAAACAGACCCGGCCACCCCGCAGAACGCACCGGAAAACACGTAAATCACCGCCTTGGTCTGGGGCACCCTGAATCCCAGATAATCCACCCGCTTGGCATTGTCCCGAACGGCAATCATGATCTGGCCAAAGGGTGTTTTGGTAAAAAACCATAAGACCCAGATGCTGCCCACCAGCACCGCCATGGCAAAATAAAAGAACTGGAGCGGATCCGTCATGTCAAAGGAAACAATGCCGGGGATGCTGAAGGGCGGTATGTCGAAGCCGCCGATGCCGTCCTCCCCGCCGGTGATGTGGCGCAATTTAAGGGTAAGGACATACAACAGCGAGCCAAAAGCCAGGTGCAGCATGGCAAAAGCGGTGCCGCCGACCCTGACCATGATGGGGCACAAAATTAGGGCCAGCACAATGGCCGCCAAAACCCCTGCCAGAAGCGCCGGGATCAACGGGAACCCGCTGATATGCGTTAACGCCAGTGCCGTGCCGTAGGCGCCTGTCCCAAAAAACATGGCGTGCCCGAAACTCAAAAGCCCGGTGTAGCCCAAAAGCAGGTTGTAGCTTGTGGCGTACAGTGCAAAAATGGCAAAGGTCACAAAAACATTCGAGTAATAGATGCCGAATAATTTGGGATACAGAATCAGGAACACAAAACCGGCGATCCATAATATCCATTTTACGGTCTTATTCATCATTCTCTTTCTCCGAACAGGCCCATGGGTTTAAAGACCAGCACAATGGCCATGAATATATACATCAACACCGGTGCCAACTGGGAAACGAACTGCACGCCATATGAATTCAGCAGGCCGCAGATGATTGCTACCAGCAGTGCCCCACCCAGGCTCCCGAAGCCCCCGACCACTACCACGATAAAGGCATCCATACCCACCTGATCCGCCAGACCGGGGAATACGGTCAGGATTGGGGTAATGGCCACACCGGCCACACCGGCCATCCAGGTACCCACACCGAATACCAACATAAAGAGAAAGGGTACATTGATCCCCAAAGCATCCACCATGTCTGCGTCGGATACTGCCGCCCGTACCACCATGCCCAAGCGCGTTTTGTACAAAATCAACATCAGAAAGATGAGAATAGCCAGCGACAGCCCGATGATAAAAAGCCGGTATATCGGGTAATCCAGTCCGCCGACAGTCACCAATCCCTGTAAAATCTCAGGAACACGAACCGGCAGATTTTCTGTACCCCATATCCATTTGACGCTATCCGCGATGAGCATGGCACCCCCACAGTCAGAATCAATTCCCCGATGTGACCGAAG
>JAFDAT010000146.1 GCA_019313725.1 Deltaproteobacteria bacterium | reverse complement strand
TTCCCAGCGGAATCATGGCCAGCATGGCTTCCTTGGCCTTGTCGGGCAGCGATGCCGTCATGTCGGTCTCCACGTAACCGGGGGCCACTGCATTCACCGTAATATTTCGCGAGGCCAGCTCCCGGGCCAGCGATTTGGTCAGGCCGATGATGCCCGCCTTGGAAGCGGAATAATTGGCTTGACCGGGGTTGCCCATGACGCCGACAACCGACGTGATATTGACGATCCGGCCGTAGCGCTGTTTCATCATGGGTCGCGTGGCGGCCTTGATGCAGTTGAAAGCGCCTTTCAGGTTGGTCTCGATCACGTCGTCCCAGTCCTTTTCCTTCATCATGACCACGAGGCCGTCACGGGTAATGCCCGCATTGTTGACCAGGACGTGCAGCCCCCCATGTTCGCGCACGGCCTTTTTAACGAATCCGCCCACCTGTTCCGACGAAGCCACATCGACCTTATCGTAGCTGGCCGATCCGCCGGCTGCGGTAATCAGCCGCGCAGTTTCCGCCGCGGAATCCTCGGCGGCATTGTAGTTGAAGCAGATGTGGGTGTCCGGTCCGGAAAAAGCCAGGCAGATGGCGCGACCCAGGCCCCGCGATCCTCCGGTCACCATGACGGTGCGTCTGGCCGGGTCGGTCATGATTGCCTCTCGAAGAGGATGTCCGCAACCGTGTCCATGTCGTTGATGACCCCCAGTTGGCCGCGTACCAGTTCATCATAGGCCACGGATTTAAAAAAATTGTCCATCTTCAGTCCGTCAAGCAGTCCGGTCCCCTGCAGAATCAACGGTATCGACGATGCCGTTAGCCGGGCAACTTCGGCCGCGAAGATCCTGGACATGGCCCGTATCTTTTCAGCATCCCGGCCTTCGGCAAGGGTGTTGGCTTTGCGGACGAAACTGGCCCCGATCTCCACATGGGCCATCAGGTCCGCCAGCTGGAACATGATGTGCTGGCTGCGGGTCAACCGGTTTTCATGGGCCACGTCGATGAGTGCGTTCAGTGCGTGGGCGCAGGTGCCCAGCAGGCCCCCACCGTCTCCCAGCTCCCGCATCTCCCGGCTGATGGCTTCGTAGAATTCACCCTTGGTTTTGCGGGTTTTTTTCCAGCGGAAGATACTGATGATGTTCTGCTGAATCTCGCTGGTACCTTCGTAAATACAGGTGATTTTAACGTCCCGCTTGATTTTTTCGACTTCAAATTCGGAAATGTAGCCATATCCGCCAAGGGCCTGGATTGCGTCGTCGGCCGCCCTGTTGGCAGACTCGGTGGCAAACAACTTGGCAATAGAGCCTTCCACCTGGAGGTCCTTGCCCCCGGCATCCAGCTGTTCGGCAACATCCTCCATGAACGCGGTCACCGCTTCCAGGCGAACCGCATGGGGTACCACCAGCTTGTGGGTGTAACCCTGCTTTTCCGCAAGGGGCGCCCCGAACTGAATGCGTTCTTTGGCATATTGGACAGCGATGTCCAGGGCCGAATCCGCCGCCCCCAGGGCCATGGCCGCCACCATCAGGCGCGTGTAGCCGAACACCTTGTTGGCCTGCTGCATGCCCTGCCCGGGAACACCGCCGATCAGGTTCTCGACCGGGACAAACACATCCCTGAAAGTGAGCGGGGAGGTGTTGGACGCCCGGATGCCGTGCTTTTCTTCGCCCTTGCCCTGGTCAAACCCTTCGGTTCCTTTTTCAACCACAAAAAACGCCGGGCCTTCCGGTGTTTTTGCCAGAACGGTGACAAAATCGGCATATCCGCCGGTGGAAATGAACTGTTTGCTGCCGTTGATCACGTAGCCTTTGACCTCACCGCCGTCGCCCTGTACAGGTTCAGCCTTGGTTGCCAGGGCCGCCAGGTTGCTGCCGGCACCGGCCTCGGTCACGGCGTAGGCCACCAGTGAATTTCCTTGGGCAATAGCCCCCAGCCAGCGCTCTTTCTGCGCCGCGGTGCCCCCGACCACAATGGGGTCCGCCCCCAGTTGAATGGCAAAAAAGGCCGTACCGACGCCCAGGCAGATCCGGGCCATTTCGCGGGTGACCTCGCAGCAGTCCCTGGCGCCGCCCCCCATGCCACCATAGGCTTCGGGGAGAAAAAGAAGCTGAAGACCGATTTCGGGACCCAGCATTTCCCGGATGATATCCTCCGGAAATATTTCATTTTTATCCAGGTCGAGAATCGTCTCCCGGGTCAGGAGTTTTTTTCTCAACTGGATCACCATATCGATGACCATCTGCCTGGATTCGAGGTCGAGGCCGTATAGATTCATCGCTGCATCATTGTGATCTGCTGCCATTGTAGCCCTCTTTCCACATCAGCGGGTTACCCATAGTTCATGCTAATCATTCGCATCATCCGACATTGCAAAAGCTGGAGGGCTTCAGAGTCCCCGACGACGGGATCTCCACTTTGTTACGACAAGGCGTCTCAAGGGTGAAATCACCCCGCCAGGGTGAGGCTTCGAATCCTTGACAACACAGAATCTGAAGTTCGCCGGCTTTCCCGAGTTGGATCTATTCGTCGGTTTCTATTACAGTGCGTCCCTTGTAGGAACCGCAGCTCGGGCACACATGATGCGGCAGGACAGCCTCCCCGCATTGCGGACAGGTTGTCGGGTTGGGTGCAGCGACTTTTTGATGCATACGTCGCATATCCCTTTTGGATTTGGATGTTTTTCGCTTTGGTACTGGCATGAATATTCTCCTAACTATCTATTTATTTTAAGAATTATTCTATTTTAGCTTTTTGCTCAAATAGTGGGAATTCTAGTAATTGAAATGAATTGAATTGTCAAGGAATTTAAGCCCGCAAATTCATTTTGTCCTATTGTACTCTTTTACCTTATGTGCTATTGAGGTCCCCCAATGGACAGGCAAGCATGGGATTAACCACGTAAGATTCAGTAAATTAAAGAAATTCGGTCGCGGAGGTTCGCCCCGGAAACATCCGCATGCCTGTGGAAAATTTTGCGGGACTGTGTTAGCATAGCCAGGTCAATATCAGCCTGAGCGGTCCCGGGTCGACGCAATGACTAATTACTACTCGTATAACCCAAGAATACAAGTAATATGGTGAACTAAATGAGTGATATTATTACACGTTTTCCACCCAGCCCCACTGGCCACCTGCATGTGGGCGGTGCCCGGACAGCCCTGTTCAACTGGCTGTATGCCCGGCACACCCATGGGAAATTTGTCCTGAGGATCGAGGACACGGATACGGCGCGATCGACGCAGGCATCGGTGGATGCCATATTCGAAGCCCTGGAGTGGTTGGGCATCGAATGGGACGAAGGGCCCTATTTTCAGACCCAGCGCTTCGACATTTATAAGGAATACCTGCAGAAGCTGATCCATGCCGGTCATGCCTACTACTGTACCTGCAGTAGCGAAAAAGTGGAAGCCATGCGGGCCCGGGCCATGGAGACCGGCGCCAAGCCCAAGTATGACGGCACCTGCCGGGAAAAGAACCTTCCCAAAACCGATGACGCCGTGGTGCGCTTCAAGGCCCCCCTTTCCGGGACAACGGTTTTAAAGGATGTGGTCAAGGGCAATATCGTGTTTCAGAACGACGAACTGGACGATTACATCATCTGCCGCAGCGACGGCACCCCCACCTACAACTTTGTCGTGGTCATCGATGACATCACCATGCACATCAACACCATCATCCGGGGGGACGACCACGTAATGAACACCCCCAAACAGATGCTCATATACAAAGCACTGGATGTGCCCCTGCCGGTCTACGGGCACGTGCCCATGGTGCTGGGCAGCGACCGCACCCGTTTGAGCAAACGGCACGGGGCCACGTCGGTCACCGCCTACCGCGACCTGGGGTTTCTGCCGGACGCCTTCATCAATTACCTGGTCCGGCTCGGGTGGTCACACGGCGACCAGGAGTTTTTCACCCGTGACGCGCTGGTGGAAAAATTTTCCCTGGAAAACATCGGACGCTCTGCCGGGGTCTTTGACCAGGAAAAGCTGCTGGCCCTGAATGCCGAACACATCAAGGCCACACCCGTGAAAACCCTGGCAACCCTTTTGATTCCCTTCTTAAAAAAAGAGGGCATCGAAGCCCGGGAAGGTGTCTTCATCGAAGGTGTCATCAAGACCCTGGTGCCCAGGAGCAAAACTCTCAAGGAGATGGCCCGGGACGCGATTTTTTACTATGCGGACACCATCGAATACGAAGAAAAAGCCGCCAGAAAATTCCTCAAGGATGCGGCCCTGGAGCCCCTGAACATGCTCATCGCCGAACTGCAAACCCTGGATACCTTCACCGAAAAAAATCTCGAGGACGCCTTCAGGGCGGTCATGGAAAAAAGCGGCTTGAAACTCGGCAAAATCGCCCAGCCCGTCAGGGTTGCGTTGACCGGCCGAACCGCCAGCCCCGGTATTTTCGAAATTATCGAAATTATCGGCAAGGACACGGTACTGGAACGGCTGATAAAGGCGGTTGACTTTATAAACGCCAAACCCGATTCAACTGGAAAAGCCTAATCCGGATAACCGGAATTGAATATCCAATAGTAGATACCCGGGTCCAGAGGGCCCGGCACTGATTATACCCTATAAGGGTTTATAACGAAATCCTAAATCCGAATATCGAAATTCTAAACAAACCTAAATATCAAAGGCTCAAATGCTCCAAACATGAGCCATGGGCATGAGCCTCGGCAACCTCGTTTAGATGATTTGAATTTAGGTCATTTGATATTGTTTAGGGTTTAGATATTCGTGCTTCGAATTTTATCTTCTCCAGTATTGGCAGGGCTGAAGCCCTGGACTACATAGCATAAAGCCTGCGGCTTTGTAGCGCAGGGATATCCAATTCAATATCCTGGCAACAAACTTAAATAATTCGGAATTCCTTAATCCCTAAATCTATGTAAAAAGGACTTTTTACATGGGTGTCAATGATTTATGTTTTGCACAACCATCTTGCTATTTGACTTGTAATTTGGCTAATTTTTTTCGTGATTTTTTAATTTCGTGTTTTCGTGATTAATTTTACGCTTGACTACTCCTTGCCTTTTTAATATTTGGGCCTTATAATTAAATCTGATTTTTGCCGGATGTTGTTGAGGGATCGTCTAGCGGCAGGACGACGGGTTCTGGCCCCGTTAACCCAGGTTCGAATCCTGGTCCCTCAGCCAAGTAATTTCAAAGGGTTATGGCTTGATGTCATAACCCTTTTTTATTAGCAAAGCGCCCTCTCCCACCTTTTTTGTATGCATACCATAAAAATAAAGGTCTATTTCAATAAACCCATACCTCAGTATACCCCAAGCCACCTTACCCCTC
The DNA here is from genome assembly GCA_019313725.1 of Deltaproteobacteria bacterium. Taxonomy (GTDB): domain Bacteria; phylum Desulfobacterota; class Desulfobacteria; order Desulfobacterales; family B30-G6; genus JAJDNW01. The sequence goes on along the minus strand of JAFDAT010000146.1, from coordinate 2,649 downwards.
ATTCCCCTGTACGTGTGACCCTGAATTGACCCATTCGGCTGTACGTGTGGAGGTATTTTAGAAAGGTATTGCAAAAGTTAATTGATCGCCAGTTGTTTAGCGCTTTGGGGGGTATGATCATATGAATTATTGGTAATATAATAAGTTTTTGACAACATCATCAAGATAAAGTATGCAACCCGCGAACTATACACAAGGGATGCTAATATTTATGCATAATCAGAGGAGAGAATGGTATTGAGTCAGTACAAGAGAAAATTGTGTAGGAGATCGTTCCTTAAGACCTTATTCATATCAGGAATTTTAACTATTGCCCCTAAAATGTCGTTTGCCTCGATTAAAACCAATGACCATGGCGTAAGATGGCTAAACCTCTACCATCCTAAATACAAAGAATGGTTGACGACAGAATATTGGGTCAGAGGAAAATACATCCGGAAAGCATTATCTGATATTAACTATATAATGCGCGATCAAAATACTGGAGAAGTGGCCCATATTGATACAAATTTGTTAGATCTCCTTTTTGAAATCCATACAAGGCTTGGCTCATCCGAACCATTCCATATTATGTCTGGCTATCGGAGTCCTGAAACAAATGATTTACTAAGAAAAAAAGGTTGGGCTATAGCCAAACATAGCCTGCATGAGAATGGTAAGGCAATTGATATTCGTTTACCAAATACCGAGACCTTATCCTTAAGAAGGACGGCTTACAAAATTAAAGGAGGTGGCGTTGGGTACTATCCGAAATTAAAGTTTGTTCATGTTGATGTAGGATCTATACGATATTGGTCGAAGTACTAAACGAAAACAATGATTGCCTCTGCAATACTGGCCGAAGGTTGAGTCAGAATTGATGCTGGTAGTTTTGTCCTCCTACCTCACAGATTGTTCTTTTTAGTCCCACCTTGAACGTATTAATTGTCATTGTAGGTTTGATAGGGATCTTGGATAAACGTTAATTTGAAATTAAAGTCAATATTGATGGTATCTGCAATTTTAGTAGACTGGCGATTATCTCCATTTATGTAGCCAGCACTTGATAAATATGTGGCTTTCGGCAATTGGGATAAAATAAAAAATGAACAAGTTTATAGTAATTTGCTTAATTACTTGAAAGTTCCCTGCCGGTAGTATATTGTTAAATTGCTATCGAATTTATTTTTATAGGTTATCGAAATGACAGTTTTTTTAAAATGGATTGATGAATATTCTATTGGTGTGCCCGAAATAGACCAGCAACATCAACATATGTTTCGATTAGCAAATGAAATACAGTACTCAACACCTGCTGAGGCAAAAAAGTATGCTGAAAAACTACACAATTACACAAAGTATCACTTCGGTGTTGAAGAAAGTTACTTTTCGGAAATTAATTCTCCCATATTAATTGAACACTTAAACTTCCATAACAAATTGCTCGAAGAATTGATTTCTATTATAAACGAGGGATTATCAACTCATGAAAATCTGGAACACCTGAAAAGTTTCTATCTGAAATGGCTTGTAGATCATATACTTTATCAAGACAGGAAAGTAATTAGATACCACCGACAGTGATATTTTAAAAATCAGCTTCAAAGAAGATCTATATTACCAAAAATATTTAGCTCGACCAGGCAATAAAGTCCCCCCATTTTTTCTTTGATACCTACTTATCGCCATTCCGTGATGTTTACAGGTTTTTTAGCATATCACCACCATTATCAATTTTAACCAGGTTGTGTTTTCATGTTATCACTGGGAGAATCATTTCGGTGATTTTCCCTTTTTGCATTTTTGTAAGAAAAATGGTATCTGTAACTCCGTGTGTGGGCACTTCGATGTTAGATGTACTCAGACATCACAGGTTTTTCCAAGGCTAAGAAACCGTGAATGATCTCCATCTATCGTTACCTGCCCAATATTTGGTTTTCGGAAGACATTTCAGAACATATCACAACCCATTCAACGCACCTGAAAAATCCACATCTTGTGGTTTGTATACTATTCTGATAGTGCGGCTGGTACTATAGATTTTTGTTAAGGTTTTTTGTAATGTTGAAGCCATGATACTCTCAATATCTGCAATCGGCTGACATTTGGATTCTGCTTAAAGTTACGACCTATATGAAACCTGATCATATCACTATGAATCAAATTTTCCTTAGTACCATCTCCTTGACCGTAATAATACAATGTGGTATTCATAGCCTAGTTTGATATTCCTTACACACAGTCATGATTCAACTCTGAGTTTTCCTCTATCTTGAAACCTCATCTTAGGTAGATGTCAAAATGCCAATAGAAGGTTTGAAACGCAAACTCACCGCAATCCTCAGTGCCGATGTAGAAGGCTACAGCCGCCTCATGGGTGATGATGAGGAATCGACAATTCGCACTTTAACTATTTACCGCTCAGCTATGACGGCTCTCATTCAGAAGCATCGAGGTCGGGTAGTGGATGCTCCGGGTGACAACCTTCTGGCTGAATTTTCCAGTGCAGTGCATGCCGTCACTGGCGCAGTGGAAATACAACGGGAGCTTGCTAAAAGAAATAATGAGTTATCCGATGAACGAAAAATGCATTTTCGTATTGGCGTCAATGTTGGAGATGTGGTTGAGGAGAAAGATCGAATCTATGGTGACGGTGTCAATATTGCTGCT
>JAFDAT010000145.1 GCA_019313725.1 Deltaproteobacteria bacterium | reverse complement strand
GGTGTTTCACAAGGTCCTTCCCGCAGTGGCCCCGCAGTGGTCAGCGCCTGTTGAAGACTGGCCGGAAAAATTGACCCGTGCCCTGCATGCCGGCGGTATTGAAAAACTGTATTGTCACCAGGCGCAAGCCATCGACCTGGCAAGGTCGGGACAGCACGTCGTGGTGGCAACGCCGACCGCTTCCGGAAAGACGCTGGTGTATAACCTGACGTTCCTGGAACAATTTCTGGCCGATCCGGACGCGAAAGCCCTCTATCTATTTCCCCTGAAAGCACTGGCTCAGGATCAGCTTTTAAACTTTAACAAAACCGCTTCATTTTTGAGCGGCCGCAAACCTTCGGCGGCCATCTACGACGGGGATACCCCGGCCCCGCACCGCAAGCGGATTCGGGAACAGCCGCCCAACGTGATCATGACCAACCCCGAAATGCTGAATCTTTCTTTCCTGCCGCACCATAGGACGTGGGCCGCATTTTTTTCCGGGTTGCGTATGGTTGTGGTCGACGAGGTCCACACGTATCGAGGGGTGATGGGCTCCCACATGGCCCAGGTTTTTAAAAGACTGCAGCGGATTTGCAGGTTTTACGGAGCGCAGCCTACCTATATTTTCAATTCAGCCACGGTGGCCAACCCTTCCGAGCTGGCCGAACAGTTGACGGGCCTACCGGTGAAAACCATTCTTAAAAGCAGCCATCCCAAGGGGAAACGCCACACCGTATTCATCGACCCCCTGGAAGGACCGGCCCAGACGGCCATACTGCTCCTGAAATCCGCCCTGGCGCGAGGACTGCGGACCATTGTCTACACCCAGTCCCGGAAGCTGGCAGAACTGATCGCCATCTGGGCAGGCAACAGCGCCGGAGAGTATGCGGATCGCATCAGTGCCTACCGGGCGGGCTTCCTTCCTCAGGAACGGCGTGAGATCGAGGCCAAGCTGAACAGTGGAGAACTTTTAGCCGTCATATCCACCAGCGCTCTTGAGCTGGGCATTGACATCGGCGATCTGGACCTGTGTTTCCTGGTGGGGTATCCAGGGACTATCGTAGCCACGCTCCAGCGGGGGGGGCGGGTAGGCCGCAGCGGTCAGGAGTCGGGGATGGTTATGATTGCCGGTGAGGATGCCCTGGATCAGTACTTTATGCGCAACCCGGAGGAGCTGTTTAGACGTGAACCGGAAGCGGCGGTAATCAACCCGGACAATCCCGGTATCATGGCCCAGCACCTTGTGTGTGCGGCGGCGGAATTGCCCTTGAAGCGGGCGGAGCCGCTCATGAGGAGGGACACTGTCACCGCTGCTGTCGATCAGCTGGAAAAAGAGGGACAACTGCTCAAAAGTGCCGATGGCGACGTGTGGTTTTCAAAATTCAAGTCTCCCCAGCGTCATATCGATTTAAGGGGATCGGGCAGCCGGTTTCAGATCGTGACCACTCAGGATGGTGATCACAGAGGCGAAATCGACGGGATCAGAGCCTTTAAGGAAACCCACCCCGGGGCCATATACCTGCACAGGGGGGATACCTATCTGGTGGATGAACTCGACCTGGAGACCCGAACAGTCCGGGTGACGCCGGCGGAAGTCGACTATTACACGCGGGTGAGGGCGCACAAGCACACGGAGATTATTGATACCTGGCAGGAGAAGCCGGTTTGGGGTACGACAGTGTCTGTGGGCAGACTCAAGGTGACGGAGCAGGTTACCGGTTATGAGCGCTGGCGCATTCGAACCCACAAAAAAATTGACCGCATACTCCTGGATTTGCCCGAACAGACCTTTGAAACCGAAGGGATGTGGTTCAAAATTCCACTGCGCGTTCAACATGCAACCGAAGCGGCGTATCTGCACTTCATGGGGGGCATACACGCCATTGAGCATGCGGCTATCGGTATGTTCCCGCTGCTGGTCATGGCAGATCGAAATGACCTGGGCGGCATTTCCATCCCCCTCCACCCGCAGATCAGCTGTGCGGCCGTCTTTATTTACGACGGCGTTCCCGGTGGGGCGGGTTTGAGCAGGCAGGCATTTTCGCGTGCGCGATCCCTTTTGACGGTTACCCTCAATGCAATTCAGGGCTGCCCCTGTAATAACGGCTGCCCGTCTTGTGTGCATTCACCAAAATGCGGATCGGGGAATCGGCCCATCGACAAGGCGGCCGCAAAGTATATTCTGGAACGCATCCGGGAACATGGGGTGAGGCAAATCCAGGATACATCAGCCGGCGTGGAAATTATTCGGCCTGAGAGCGTGCGGGAGCGTGTCGCCCCGGAAACAGACAGGGCTGCAGAACCCGTGAAGCAGACCAGGATCAGTCCTTCCCGCCCGCGAGCGGTGTCCGCCATGGCGAAAAAAGGAAAATCAGGGGGCCGGTTGAGAAAACGGCGGGAAGCCCGCAAGCGGAAGCGTGTAATCGGTGAACTCGAAACTATTGAACTGCCGTCGATGCCGGTTGAAAAGAGTGTCCGGCGCTACGGTGTTCTTGATCTGGAAACCCAGCGTTCCGCCCAGGAGGTGGGCGGCTGGCACCGGGCTGATCGCATGCGGGTCAGCTGCGGCGTTTTGTACGATTCCGTCGAAGACCGCTATTTCGATTATCTGGAAGATCAACTTCCCGAATTATTTGAACATCTGCAGACATTGGACTGCATTATCGGTTTCAACATCAAGCGTTTTGACTACAAGGTCCTGTCCGGATACACTGATTTTGATTTTCTAAGCCTGCCCACCCTTGACATCCTGGAGGAGGTTCACAATCATCTGGGTTACAGGCTGTCGCTGGACCATCTCTCGCAGGTGACGCTGGGTGCCCGGAAAAGTGCCGACGGGCTGCAGGCTTTGCGGTGGTGGAAACAGGGGCGCATGCGGGAACTTTTAGAATACTGCGGGCAGGATGTTAAACTCACCTGGGAGATTTTCCTGTTCGGGAGGGACAAGGGTTACCTGTTGTTCAAGAACAAGGCCGGCAATACGGTTCGGGTGCCTGTGACTTTTGGCAGCTTTTAGCTGGGTTAGCTCGTGGCTGTTGGCGGGAAACTATGGGTTTGCAAAGAAATAAGTTCGCAAATTTTCAGAGTTCAGGCGCTTTGTTATTTGCTTTGTTTTAGACAGGATTGTAGGATAAACAAGATATGGATATTTACATTTCGCGTGTAGTTGATTGTAATTAGTCTTCGACGCAAGCATCTTTTTTACGTAAAACGTAACTGACATAAAACTTAAAACGATTAAAAAAACGAGCCGCACATGAAACAAAACTGGAAAGACAAGCTGGTGATGCCGGAAGATGTTTTGCAATACATCAAACCGGGCATGAACATTTTTATCGGCAGCGGCACCGCCGAACCGCGGACACTCGTGAAGAGCCTGATTGAGTCAGGTCTCTCGGATACCAACGATCTGGAACTGATCCAACTGACCAGCCACAGTGATTTTATTTCCTTGAAGAATCTCGACTATCGCAAGTACAGGCTGAAAACTTTTTTTTCAACCTGGGTGTCCAGCGAAGCCGTGGTTACCGGCAGCGTTGACCTGATACCGGCCCGGATTTCCCAGCTTCCCAGGATTATCAAATCCAACCGAATCCCCATAGACGTCGCTTTTATTCAGATCACGCCGCCGGATGAGGCGGGCTACTGCAGCCTGGGGGTGGCCGTGGATATCGCCAGGGAGGCCATGGAGCAGGCGGATCTGGTGGTGGGGGAGATGAACCCGGACATTCCCTTTACTTTCGGGGATACCATCGTGTCCATATCCGATTTCAACCTCCTGGTCGAATCCACCGAACCGCCGACCTACTTTAAACGCAGACCGGCTCGGAAGGTCATTGATCAGGTTGCGGCCAATATCGCCCAGGTGATCAAGGACGGGGATTGTATCAGCGTAATGACCGGGCCCCTGTTCGAAGCCCTGGGCCGCCATCTCGTCCACAAACGGCATCTGGGAATCCATACTTCCTATTTCACCGATGCTTTAATGGATCTTGTGAAAAGCGGTGCTGTGACCAATTACCGTAAGCTCCTGTACCGGGGAAAATCGGTGGCGTCATACGCCCTGGGCACGCCGGCCTTAATGCGATGGCTGAACCGCAATCCGCTGGTCGAATTTCAGAGTGTCGAACAGGTCTTCGACCCCATCCAGATCGGCCGCATTCCCAATTTTGTCGTGGTTGAAGAGGCACGCAAGGTGGACCTTTTGGGGCGCATGGCCTTTTCAATGGGGAAAAACGATATTACCTCAGGGCCCAGCAAGTCGATGGATCTCTTTACGGGTGCGGATATTTCCAAAGGGGGCCGGACGGTCATCGGCCTGCCCAGTCGTAACGTCAAAGGCGCTCCCAACATCGTACTGATGCTGCGCGATCTGCGCAATCAGTTTCACATGCGCGAGTCCATCGATGCCGTGGTAACGGAATATGGTATCGCCAACCTCAAATGGCGCACCATCCGGGAGCGTGCCCAGGCCCTGATCGACATCGCCCATCCGGATGACAGACAGAAACTAGTGGAAGATGCCAAGGCAAGACATATACTTTTCAGCGATCAGATTTTTTTGGCGGACAGCGCCCGGCTGTATCCCATGGCGGTAGCCACCGAACACGAGATGAGCAACGGACTCCAGGTGCGTTACAGGCCCATCAAACCCTCCGACGAAGATGCCATGCGGCGCTTTTTTTACCGGTTTTCAAAAAAATCGGTGTACAGCCGGTTTTTCTTTCCCATATCAACCATGCCGCACGACAAAATGCAGGCCTATGTCAATATCGATTACCGTGATGAAATGTCCCTGGTCGCCCTGATCAATGAACCCGGCCAGGAGATCATCATTGCCGAGGCCAGATATGCCAGCGATACGGGGAGCGGCTTCGGTGACCTTGGTTTTTTTGTGGATGAAAAATACCAGGGCGTGGGGATTGCCCAGTATCTCTACAGCATGCTGATACGTCTGGCCAAAGAGCGCGGGCTGAAAGGTTTTACAGCCGAAGTGCTGCAGGATAACAAGGGCATGATAAAGGTATTCGAAAACGGCGGTCTGCCGGTTGAGGCGCTGCTCAAAGACGGCGTGTACTACTTGAGGATACCCTTTTCCCATCCGGAGTCATAAATTATCAACCCGGTTTTTCAGGCGGGCCAAAGGCTATGGTTTCAACAATATCATTTGTATCCTGTCTTGCCTGGTTGGTAATGGTTGCAAAGCACTGTGGCAAGTATTCGGTTGTTGTGCTATCCAATATTTGATATCTTGGCGTTCTCCACTTCAGGTTTTATGGTCATTAGATAAAGAAAACCCTTTTACTTAAGACTTCGGCTATTGTTCAGGCTGTTTTACGGAATAGAAACTTTTGATTCGGTGGTCCACTAGTTAAGCTGCGATTTCTTCTTCTTTTTTAAGTTCTGTTAGCAAATTCATATTCAGATAACAACGTGTCCCCCAGCGAGTACCAGCGATGTGACATGGGCGAGCTACAACCAGTATCAAGGCTGAGTTCCCATCTGTACCGTTGGAGCTTACTGTAAATATCCCACCGAAAAAGCGAGCAGGAATTGTCCACCATAGTACAACGGAAGACCGAGGAGTCGATTCAGAGACTCATTTTTCAAAAAACGATCCCGGGCAACGAACAGGTCGGAGACATAAAAACTCAGGGCTCCGATAAACACCAGCAGGCGGCCCGATCTGGTCAGATCATTCTCCCCAAGTATGGCCCAGGCACAGCATAACATTACGCTGATGATAATGACGTAGAAGATTACGGGCACTTTCATGGTCCCAAGGTGGGGTGCGAGCCATTTGTAAACGCCTGCGCTGACGCCAAGGGTCAGCACTATGCCGATAAAGGCCAAGCCGTTCAAACCGGCAACATTCAAAAAAGCGACCACATAGAAAACATGGCCGACAAGAAATGAAACCAGCCCCAGGAGGAACATTTTTTTCTGGGGGAGGGCTAAAAATACGTCACCGCCCAGGCAGAAAACCAGGCCGATGAGGATAAATCGATAGTATGCGGGGATTAGGTGCGGCTGGACAATCGCGGTCAGAATAAAGAGGCAGGACAGCATTGTTTTGACTGGCAGTACTCGTTTAGGGTTGTCCCGGTTTTCAAAAAAGAGCAGCCCGGATAGAAGGGCAGCCGCAAGCATCAGGATGACGGTATTCAGCATGTTTTACTCCGCATTCGTTTCAGCAGTCAGCGCCATTTATTCCAGCATTAAAAACCTGGTCCTTGTATAGTGAAATAAATTAAACTTAAAAAAAAACGGGGAGTGCAGGGGGCGCCCCCCCGCACTGGCTAAACAATTAACAAAAAGCTTTCTTTATTCGGTAAAACCCTTCATTTTGGTGGAAGAGAAGGGCTGGTCCTTGGGCTCCGAGCCCGTCCCAAAGTTTCTTCCTTCCGCCAGGTTTAAATCGGGGATTAACTTGGTGCTCGACACCGCATTTTTACAAGGCTGATGATTCCTGGCATCCAGTATATTACCAAAAGGAGGCTTTAAAAATGAAACCATTTTACATGGGTATTGATGTCAGTAAAGGTTATGCCGATTTTATGATGATCAATTCCAAAAAACAGTCTGTGGCCCAGGCGTTTCAACTTGATGATACCTTTGAAGGACATCAGACACTTTATAACACGCTGGGTTCTTTTTTAGCCAAGCATGACGATGCGATCCTGTTTGCCGGCATGGAAAGCACTGGCGGCTATGAGAACAACTGGTACCACTCGCTCATCCAATTTCAAGGATCTTTAAACATTCAAACAGCCCGGCTAAATCCTTTGGGCGTCATGCATAACAGCAAGGCGAAATTGAAGAAAAATACAACCGACAAAATCAGTGCCCAAAACATTGCCGAATATCTGGTGGCTCACCCCGAAAAAGTTGTTTATCAACAACAGGACACCCTGGCTGGTTTAAGAAAGCAGTGGGGCTTTATCAGGATGCTCACCAAACAATGCACCCAGTTTTTAAACCAGCTCAACAGCCTTTTGTATTCGACGTATCCAGAACTTTTAAGCTATTGTCAGGATGGTGTGCCGAACTGGGCGTTGAAGCTCTTGACCAAATATCCCAGCGCCGCTAATTTGAAAAAAGCACGTACCGCAACCGTGGCAAAAATTCCTTATGTGTCCATAAAAAAAGCTCAAGAGCTGATCGCCAAGGCCAAACGTTCGGTTGCTTCGGCCACAGACCTCACAACCCAGCAGCTCGTCGTGGCTACTGTGCAGCAGATCCTCCATCTAAGAAAAACCATTGCCGGACAAACGGATCTCATGCTCCAGGAATGTCCAATACCCGAGATCGAGCTGCTCAAAACATTCCCTGGCATCAGCGATGTCTCCGCCATTGGCTTGATCATTGAAATCCAGACGGTCAAACGATTTGCCAGCGCAAAAAAACTGGCCTCCTTTTTTGGGGTGCATCCAGTTTATAAAATCAGCGGCGATGGCACCGGCGGTTTCAGAATGAGCAAACAAGGGCGCATAGCGCCTCGACAAATTTTGTATATGACGGCTCTGTCCGCTATTCGATACAATCCTCTGATTAGAGAAATATATGAGAAACACAAAAGACAGGGAAAGCACAGCAGGGCTGCTATGGGCATCTGCATGCACAAAATTCTCCGGATCCTCTATGGCATGCTAAAACACAATCAGCCGTTCAACCCACATGTCGATTTGGCAAACAGGTTGCGCAGCGTACCTATGCAAAATGACAGTGCTATAGACAAAACAAGTCGTCGCCTTCAGGGTTATGATCGAACAGCCCCTGTCAGCAGGCGTCAGCGGATAAAAAGACTGGAGCGAAAGAGGTCCCATAATGTCAATGACACTAAATCCGGAATCACTGCCCCCGCTCCATTAGCCGACATTATAGCAGAAATTTTACCCCAATTATAGGTTTTACCGAATTTTCAAAGAACAATAAAAAACTATTTGACTTTCAACCGATTAACTTTGGGC
>JAFDAT010000144.1 GCA_019313725.1 Deltaproteobacteria bacterium | reverse complement strand
GCAGCTTGTATTGCTTCTTTTATTTTATGGCAGATTTTCTTGTAGGTGGTGCCGGGAAAGTAGGAGAGACGGCAGTGCATTTCGGATGTTGCCGGAACAGTCGAGGGCCAGTTGCCGCCGTTCAGAATGCCGATATTCAGATTGATAGGATGGGGAATGTTCCGATAAGCTTCGGGAACCCGTAAATGGTTCAACGCATCTTCCAGTTTTCGTAAGGATTGGATAATCAAAAAGCTCTTCTCGATGGAGTTGGTACCGGCCGACGCCTCCAGCACATGCACGGGTCTGCCTTCAACCGTCACCTTGAACCAGAGCACACCGAGCTGGCTCGTGAGGATCGTGGGGCCAAAGGGTTCGGGAATCAATACGGCATCGGCATCATAACCTGCAGCCATGCATGCCAATGCACCGTTGCCGCAGCATTCCTCTTCGATAACGGCTTCGAGCGTTACGGGTGCCTGGAGCCCGAAACCAGCTTTTTCAACGGCATGCACCGCGTAGGTCATGGCGGCTACACCGGATTTCATGTCACCTGCTCCACGCCCAAATAGTTGTCCGCCTTTAATGACCGGATCGAACGGATCCGTGTCCCAGAAACTGACCGGTTCCGGGTCAACGACATCCAAATGGCCATTGAAAATGACGCTTTTTCCCCCCTTGCCATCCGGGGGGCGGAAAGCCACGACGTTGTTTTTATTTTCATATGTCCAGGGCACGTTGGCAAACCCGGGATGATCGGCTATCAGTGATTGATCGATCGGTATCAAGACCGGGGAAAAGGATAGCTTCTCAAGTTCCTTTTTCATTAAATCGACAACTGAGGCTTCATTGCCCAGTATGCTGGGTTCTTTAACGAGTCGGCAGGTAAAATCGATGATGTCGTCTGCCAGGCTTTCGATTGTTTGAATGATTTTTTCTGCGTTCTTTTCCAATGCGATCTCCCGAAAATACATGAACTTGTTTTAGAACTGTGGCAAATTACGATCAGGGATCATCAGCGGCGCGTCTGTCTTTTCGACAATTTCTTCCAGCGTTGCTTCCTCGGCAATTTCAACAAGCTTTAGCTGATCGTCCACCACATCGATAACGGCAAGTTCGGTAATAATCCTGTCTATGCATGCCTTGGCCGTCAATGGCAGGTTGCATGACTCAATAATTTTAGGTTGGCCCTTCCGGTTGGTGTGCAGGGTCGTGATGATTAGCCTTCTGGCCTTTTGGGCCAGTTCCATGCCGCCACCGATTCCAGGCGTGTACTTTCCCGGTATCATCCAGTTGGCCAGATCTCCCCGGGCTGAGATCTCCAGAGCGCCTAAGAAAGCGATATCAAGCCGTCCGCCTCTCACAAGGGCAAAGGAAAGTGAGCTGTCGAAGAATGATGCCCCTTTGACGAGGTCAATGTAGCCGCCGCCGGCATCGATCAGGTTCCTGTCTGCAGTTTCCCGGCTGCAATGGGACTGCATACCAAGGATGCCGTTTTCGGAGTGGATCTGTACACGTTTTTCCCAGTTTAGATACTTTAAGATTAAGGTGGGTATGCCAATGCCGAGATTGACAACTTGGCCTGCGATGATTTCCTGTTCAGCTCGTCTGGCAATTTTATCTCTACTAGGCAAAGACATGATGCTCCAATATTCCGTACTCGTCCTGAAGTTTCCCGATTTCAACAACACGGTCTACAAATGCACTTGGTGTGTGGATCGTGTCGGGATCCAAAGAACCCGTGTTGACTATAGATTCCACTTCGGCGATTACGATATCGGCGGCGGTTGCCATGGCTGGATTGAAATTCCTGGCGCTCTTTTCATAGACCAGGTTCCCGAGATCGTCCCCTACAGCGGCATGAATCATGGCCACATCGGCGCGCAGGGCCGATTCCACAACCCCTTTTTGGCCATTCAGGGTGATGGCCTGCTTGTTCTGGCTCAAAACCGTGTCTATGCCGATATCGGAAATGAATCCGATCAGTCCTGCACCGCCGCAGCGAATTCTTTCGACCAGAATGCCTTGAGGATTGAACTCCACTGCGATCTTTTTGTTGTGCATCAGTTCCAGTACCGTAGTATTCAAGCCGAGGTGCGAGGTGATCAGCCTGTCCACCCTTCCAGCCTCGATGAGTTTGGACACTCCCAGGTGGGGTTCATTGGCTTCGTTTTTTATCAGCGTCAAGTGTCTGGTCCCCTGTTGCAGCAATGCCTCTATCAGCATAAAGGGCGTACCCGGCACGCCAAACCCACCGACCATGATGGTCTGACCATCTTTAATAATGGATATCGCATCGATTATATTGGTGACTTTATTCATTGTTCCGTAAAATGGCTGTTGAACTCATTATTTTACAGTTCTTCGATTCGTTTAATGGTTTGTTCTAGTGCTTTTTCAAACATGGCCAGAATTTCGTCTACTTCCGATTCAGATATAATCAGCGGTGGGGCAACCAAAACGTGATCACCGGACATCCCATTAATCGACCTGCGAGGGTAAATAATCAATCCGTTTTCAAATGCGATGTCGGCCAGGAGCTGCCCTGCATTGACGTCGACGGGATATGGTTCTTTGGTGTCCGGACTTCTGACCAGTTCTACCCCTAAAAGCAGTCCTTTGCCGCGTACCTGCCCGATGTCCGGGATCCTCCGTGCAATTGTCTCAAGGCCTTCTTTGAGGCGTGTTCCCATGCGGTGTGCATTGGTGCACAGATTTTCATCTAAAATATAATTTAATACCTTTAGCCCCACGGCGCATGCCATGGGGTTTCCCGCGTAAGTGTGGCCATGCTTGAACCCGCCACTGTCTAAAACGGTATCGACAATGGATTGTCTGGCGAGAATAGCTCCCAACGGGAAATAACCAGAGGCCATGCCTTTGGACAGGGCCACAATATCCGCTTCGATGTTCCAGTGTTCGTAGCCAAACAAACTTCCGGTTCGACCAAAGCCGGTCATGACTTCGTCAAGAATCAGCATGACGCCGTACTGACTACAGGTAGCCTGAATGATATCGAAATATCCTTCCGGTGGGACCAGGGCTCCGGTACTGGCACCGCCGATGGGTTCGGCTATGAAGCCGGCTACGTTTTCCGGGCCTTGCGCCAAGATGGTCCTTTCCAACTCCCTGGCACATTCCAAATCGCAAACAGGGTACGAAAGATTGTAAGCACAACGATAACAATACGGTGCGGGGATCTTGGGATAGTTTTTTATCAGGGGGCGATACGGGGCTTCCAGTGGCGCATAGGCGGTCAATGCCAGGGTTCCGAGCGTACAGCCATGATATGACGGCACACGACTGATGAAAATGTGCCGGGAGCCCTGATTACTGTCGTAAAAATATTGACGACAGAGTTTTATGGCCGATTCTACTGCTTCGGACCCTCCGGATACGAAAAATACCCTATCCAGGTGTTGAGCTGAGTGCGCCACCAGGGCTTTGGAGTAATCCAGGGCTGGCTTGTTTTCGAAGTGGAGACGGTAGGCAAAGTAGGTGCTTTGGGCTTGTTCTTGAATGGCCTCATTTATACTGACCTGACCATAGCCTATATTGGTAATGACGGCTCCGGAACACGCATCGATGTATTCTTTCCCTTCTGTATCCCAGATCCTGATCCCTTCAGCGCGATCCACAACCGGTAATCGACCTTTAGTAATATAAAAATTGTAATCCGGTTCTGTCTTCGGAATCATAAACTACCTTTATTATGATAGAGCCTCGGTATATGCTGGTTTAATACCCTACAGCTTGCAGCAACGGCTTTATTCCTCAATTACCGCTGAAGCCGTTCAGAAATTGCCGCCGCCGTTTCTATAATGAGATCCGCGAATTTTTCCTCGACCTCGTCGGCACTATTTTGGAGAATTGAAAAATCGAAGGATACCGCCCCAATCCCTTCGCCGGTGACCGGACTGATTAACGGAGCTCCGATGGTGATCAAGCCGGCAAGATACTCCTCCACGTTCATTGCATAACCACGGTTACATGTCTTTTCAATTTCTTCAAGAAGTTGTTTCTTATCGGAAATTGTTTTTTGAGTCTTGGCATGAAAGTAAATCCGGTCTATTGTCTGCTCGAGTTCCGATTCTGAAAGTGTAGATAGAAAAGCTTTTCCAACCGAAGTGTTGTGCAGGCAGTTTTTTGCAACATCCGGTAGTTGATAGGTTAGGGTTTCTTCAGCTTCCCGGTGGAAGACTCTCATCAGGGTATCATCAACGACAAAAACGACATCGATCGTGATGTTATGCTGGAGGAATATTTTATCGACCAACCGCTTAATCAGGTATAAATAGTCAGTTGCTCTGATGAGGTTGGAGCAGAACGTGAGACAACGAAATCCAGGTCTAAGCTCTTTGGTCTTCTCATCTTTCTCGAGATACCCAAGATTCACGAATGTGTTGATATAACGATAGGTTGAGGTCATATTCAAACCCAAGGCTTTGGAGATATCGGTTTGGGTAAACCTGGGCGTCTCTTTGTTGAACAAAGATAGTATATTCAGGCCCTTTTCGAGCGAGGTGGAGAAATATTGTTTGTTTCGTGTCATTTCAAATGGCTAATTATTACTAATATAGTAAATTAAATACTATATTGAATATACAATACTTGCCATATATTTGTTTGTCAATTAAAATTTTAATGCCGAAACAATCTAACATTGCGCATAAAGGATGGAACCGACTATCAATATTTGAGGTGACACCTATTCCGGTAGAACCGGCGGCCGCATAATCAACTCAATAGCCTGCCGGGCAGCGGCCGCCGTATCAGGAAAGGTGTCGGAAAGCGAACGAATGTGCCGGAGATTGTCGGCCGTGCGCATGATCAGCATGGAAAAATCCCCATCCTGCATCCGCGAGCGCTGCACGATTTCTGTCCATTCCCCACCCCGCGCCCAGGCATACACCGCAGCGGCAGGGTGCACGTACAAGGTGCGCACGGGAAATCCGCCGAAGGTCATGTGCCGCGATAAGGCCATCAGCCCTTTTTTGACCCGCAGCACGGACTTGACCAGGTCCTTGGGCCAGGTGCGTCGATCCCGGCTTTCGTCGGTCTCTTTTTCATTGACAAAGGCCGCAATCACGGCGGCAAACAATCCCGGATCGGTGCTCGGAAAAAGGCCCAGTCTCAGGGCTTCGGCCACCAGCAGGGGTTGATCGATTCGAAGCTGGGAGGCCCACTTGCCGTCTTCGGTGAGCCGGTCGTCTGGGTCGACAAAGCCGGTTTCTTTCAGGAAATCCAGATGATGTAAAAATTTATCCTTTAAACGATACTGGGCATCACCCATCTGCCGGCGGACCACACCTTTTTTGCGGGTGTTGGCGATGAGGTAGGTGGCAAAGGAGCGCCTGAGCAGATCCTGCACCTGGTGCGGCGTGTGTGAGAGCAGGAGGTTCAGGGTCATGGAAAAATTGATCTGTATCTTGCTGGCCACCTGCGCGGACGGCGACGAGAACAAACGCACTACGTGATGTATATCCAGGTATTTACCGGGAATGGCCAATGCAAACCCGATCCGGTCCATGCCGCGACGGCCGGCACGGCCGGTCATCTGGTGGAACTGCGTGGCATCCAGGGGGATGAATTCAACCCCGTTGAAACGGTCGGAATTGAAAAAAACCGCCGTGCGGGCCGGAAAATTGACCCCTGCAGCGACCGTGGATGTAGCAAAAACGGCATCCAGCAGCCCTTCGCTCATCAGGGTTTCCAGGGCCAGTTTCCAGGCCGGAAGCTGCCCGCTGTGGTGGCTGCCGACGGCGATGTGCTCCAGTGCCCAGCGTTGTTTGTGGTGAACGACGTGGGGAATTTTCCCAACCAGTTCTTCAATCCGCTGGTTGCGGGCAGCGAAGCGTTCGGTATTTTCGTCCGGGTGTTGCCGGCACAGCTTAAGCGCCTGATCGCAATCGGCGCGTGATTTGAGAAAAAAGAGTGCGGGCAGCAGGTTGAACTTTTTCAGCACGCGCAATATGTCGTCTATAGGCGCCATCTTGCCTGGGCGCGCAAGCTCTACCCGGCGTTTGCCTTTGATGAGGCGGCTGACTTTTTCATGCAGTTTTGGTTTCTCTGCATCCAGGAGGGGCAAAAGGGTGCCGTTGGGATGCAGGAATATCGGCGATAATGGGACGGGACGTACGAACTCTTCCACCACGCGGCAATGCCGGTTGCGCAGTTCCGACAGCCAGGCGGCGACGTGGCGGGCATTGCCGATGGTTGCGGACAGCAACAACAGCGGTATGCGCCGGGGAAGGTATATCATGATCTCTTCCCACACCACCCCCCGTTCTTCATCTCCGAGATAATGGGCTTCGTCCAGGATCACGAAATCCGTTCCCAGAGAATGTCCGGTGTGCATGGCATCATAGAGCTGATTCCGCAGAATCTCGGTGGTGCCCACGATTATGGGGGCATCAGCGTTTTCCTTACGGTCCCCGGTCAGGATGCCCACATTAGCGGCTCCGAAGTGCAATGAAAATTCGGTTAATTTAGCATTCGTGAGGGCTTTCAACGGCGAGGCATACCAGGCCCTGCCGCCGCCTTTAAAAATGCTGTGGATGGCCTCCTGGGCGATCCACGTTTTGCCTGCACCGGTGGGCGCGGTGACCAGGCAGTCCGAAACCTCGATAGCTTCCAGCGCTTCGAGCTGAAACCGGTCCGGTGTGAAAGGCTGCTTTGCGGGTACGCCGATGGAGGCAAAGACTTTTTTTAAATTTGCGTCGGCGCCCGGTCTGATGATAATTTTTTTGAGTGGGACCGGGGTGCCGCGCCGGCTGAAATTTGGTTTTCCTTTTCGGCCTGAGCCGTGCATGTATTGTTTTTTCATGGGACTATGTTTAACACATTGCGCATGGATGTCGCAAATGCGATTTTCCATTCTGTTCAGGCAAAAATTTTGACTTAGCGGTGCCGGCCTGCTATGTTTTCAAATAAGCAATTCACTAGAGGGAAGATGATTAAGAATCTAAGCAAAAGAGAGTCATCCAAAGTCGATAAGGGTTTGGTCGCGATGTTTATTAAAATGTCGATAGAGGAACGTCTGAAGGCCAACGATAATGCAATGAGGACTATATTAGAACTGAGAAATGCCTACAAACAACAAAAAACCATCAAACCCGGACCTGAGCACACTGCTTGAAGGTCTTGTAGCAGCAGACATCGAGTTTATCCTGGTTGGCGGCCTTGCCGCGGTAATACAAGGAGCCCCGGTCACCACAATGGATGTGGACATCGTCCATTGCCGCTCTGCTCAAAATATCGGTAAGCTAGACGCCTTTCTAAAATCTGTGGGTGCATTTTATCGTCGTATGGACGATGTTATCATAGCGCCGAAAACGGAGGATTTCTCTGGAACGGGTCATGTGCTTTTAACAACCCGTTTAGGGCCCCTGGACGTTTTGGCCGTAATTGAAGATGGACATACATATGAGGATCTTATTGAACACACCGTGGAGATTGAATTCAGAGATCATCCAATGCGTGTGTTGGATTTGGAGATGCTGATCAAACTAAAGAAAAGCGCCAAGGATCCCAACGACAAGCAGCGTCTCCCGGTATTGGAAGAAACATTACGCCAGTTGGAGAAAAAATAGGTCACTTTACATTGCAACCACGCAACCACCCCGATCTCCTTACCGGAAGCATTAACAAAAACATCATCCGCATGTCCCTGCCCATGATCGTTGCCATGTTGTTCCAGACCGGCTTCAGTGTCATCGACATGATTTTTGTAGGCAAGGTGAGCCCCGAGGCGATTGCGGCGGTGAGCATCGTTTTTCCCGTGATGTTCTTTTTCGTTTCCTTTGTCATGGGCATCGGCACCGGTCTTTCCTCATTCGTGGCCCGGGCCTTCGGCGCCGGAGAGATCGAGAAGGCGGGCCGGATTGCAGCCAACGGCCTGGCCTTCGGGATCATCCTTTCGCTGCTTCTGGCTGTGCTGGGCGTTGCATTTTCAAGACCCCTGTTCGTGCTGTTGGGCGCGG
>JAFDAT010000143.1 GCA_019313725.1 Deltaproteobacteria bacterium | reverse complement strand
TTCCATGGCCATTCCCTTGCTGATGAGCAGGAACGGAAGGAAGGTAATCAGCGCTGTCCGCACGGCTGTATCGACAAACCCGATTCCGGACAGGAGGGCAAAGGCCCGCTTTTTTTCAATGCCCCAGCCGGCGGTTTTACCGGATTTTTCCGTTGCTTCAATAGCGATGCCACCGGCAAGGTTATGGCGGAGCACCATATAGAGGCCCATGGCCAGAATAAGACCGGAGACCCCGTAGCCGAAGCAGAGGGTGCGCCAGCCGGCAAAGGTTAAAACGATTGCAGCCACGGCCGGGAACAGGAATTTCCCCATGTCGCCGCTGAAGTTGTAGGTCCCCAGAACGATGCGCCGGTTTTCGTGTTCGTATGACCTGGAGATCATCGATGCGGCCAGCGGGTGCTGTACTCCGGCACCCAGTCCGCCGACGATAAGGAGCGCGCACAGGGCATAGATGTGGTCAACGAATGCTATCGCAATGAAGCAACCTGCGGATACGATGGTTCCCAGGGTAAGCAGCCTGCGTTCCCCGTAGCGTTCTCCCAGGAAACCGGCGGGTACCTGAAAGAGTGCGGTGGCGCCTTCAAAACAGGTAATGACCAGTCCCACCTGGGCAAGCGAGAGGTGGAAAGCAGCTTTCCAGAAGGGAAGCAGCACGGCCAGGCCATCGGCGATGCTGTCATGGTAGATGTGAAAAAGGCAGCCACTGAAAAGTACGTTTCTTTTTTGGGATTTTTGTGTTGCCATGGTACCTGCCTGCTACGGTTCGCTATCTGTGCCCCCAAAATTTTGGCTTTAGAGCGTTCATTAGAAACAAGCATCAGTCTGTTTTTTCCTTGTTCTTTGACATGAGATACGCTTTGCCAAAATCAACACCAGCATCTATTCTACCCAACTGCCGGTCATTGACAACAATAAATTTTATTTATACTAATAGAAACAATCAGTACGGATGGTTGTTTACGCCTCTACTTTAGTGCAGGAATCCTGTCCTGAAAAGTGGCAGACTGTTTCTAATGGGCTGAAAGGAATTTTATGCTGACGAAACAGGATATCCGGGAACGAGCCGTATCCCTTGGTTTCGAGGATACGGGTTTTACCACCGCGGAACCGTTTGAAATACAAAAACAGATTCTCCAGGAGAGAATGGAGGGGTATGCCTGGGCCATGGAAATGGGACTGGACCTGATCACCGGAACCGACCCTGAATCCATTCTGCCGGGAGCCGGGTCGATCATCGTGCTGATGGAGACCTATTTCCGGGAAGGTTTTCCGCCGACCATGCAACGTTACTTCGGGCGGTGCTACCTGGACGATGACCGTGTGATCAAAGACCGTCTGGCCAAACGGGTCAAAGCGTTTCGTTCATTTTTAAGGGAAAACGGCATCGACTCGAAGATACCCTTCAATCTGCCGCACCGGCTGGCAGCAGCCCGGGCCGGCATGGGCACTTTTGGGAAGAATTGCCTGTTCTATTCCAACAGGGTGGCACGCCGGGGGTCCTGGGTGCTGCCCATTGCGCTGGTGGTGGACCATGTTTTCTCCCCGGATGAACCGACCATCGAGCTGGGGTGCCCGGACTGGTGCAGAAACGTCTGCATTACCGCCTGCCCTACCGGAGCGCTGAAAGAGCCCAGGCATCTGGATCCTCGAAAATGCATCTCCTATTTGTCCTATTACGGCGCAGGCATTACCCCGCTCAAACTGCGTGAACCCATGGGCCTGTGGGTTTACGGTTGCGACCATTGCCAGAATGTCTGCCCACGGAACGCACCGTGGCTGGCCAAAAAACTGCCCGAAAATATGAAGGTGGCAGCCATGCAGGCGGATTTTCAGCTTACAAAACTCCTGCACATGGATGAGGCCTATTTTAATGAACACGTCTGGCCCCACATGTTTTACATGGGCGCCGGGGACATCTGGCGCTGGAAAATGAATGTGGCCAGGGTCATGGGCAACACGTTGGATGAACGCTACCTGGTGGATCTGGAAAAGGTCATCAAAGAAAATTCGGATGGCCGTGTGCGGGGTATGGCGGCCTGGTCCATGGGCAGGATCGGCGGCCGCAAAGCCGGGGAGATCCTGCGGGCCCTGCAGCCGGAAGCCGATCCGCTGGTGGAGAAGGAGATTAAGGGGGCACTGGATCGGTGCTGTGGATAAGGATTTATTGTTTGTTATTTGGTCGCTGTACGGTTATATAAGTCTACTGTTACTCGTAATTGACCTGTTCGATCCTATATTAACTGGTATAAAGGGCACACGCCATGCAACATGAAGCTGTTCAACTGCTTTCGCAATATCTGAAAATCGACACCACCAATCCCCCCGGCAACGAACTTGAGGGCACGGCTTTTTTTGCGGAAATTTTTAAAAAAGAGGGAATCGGATACACCCTATACGAATCCGACAAAGGACGTGCTTCCATCAGTGCCCGCATATCCGGCAATGGCAATGAGGAGCCCCTGATTTTATTGAATCATATCGATGTGGTTCCAGCTGAAAAAGATAAATGGCATTTTGATCCTTTCGGCGGTGATGTGAGGGACGGCTTTGTTCACGGACGGGGGGCGCTGGACATGAAGGGCCAGGGCATCATGGAACTGCTGGCATTTCTCAGCTTTAAACGCAACCGTAAGGTGCCGAACCGGGACCTGATTTTTCTGGCGGTTGCGGATGAAGAGAACGGGGGGGCGTACGGGGTCGATTTTTTATTGAAAAATCACTCCGGGGATTTTTCAGCCGGCCTGGTTCTGAACGAAGGCGGGTTCGGTGTGAATAACCTGTTGCCCGACCGCCCCTTGTTTCTTATTTCCGCAGCTGAAAAAGCCACCAACTGGATTAAAATAAGCGCCCAAGGCCCCCCGGGGCATGGCAGTGTTCCTCAGGAAAATAATGCGCTGGAGCGGTTGATCCGAGCCTTGAACCGCTTGCAGCAGATGGATAACCCGATCATCATCAACGAGGTTACGGCCGAATACTTCAAGCGGCTGGCCGATGCCTGGGATTTTCTGAAACCCTACCAGGCGGATGGCAAAGCGGAGACACTGATAAAATGCCTGATGGAAAGCGGCCTTGCCGAGGTGCCGCAGATTTCGGCAACACTGCGCAACACGATCAGCGCCAACGTGATTTCCGCCGGTTCAAGTGTAAACGTGATACCAAGTTATGCCGAGGTCAAGCTGGATGTGCGTCTGCTGCCCGGCCAGGAACCGGATGAATTCATGGCCAGGGTTGAAAAGCAGTTGGGGGACGATGATCTGGTCGCAACATTTATCAACAAGGGCTATGCCTTGGCTTCACCGGTTTTTACACCCGAGTTTGAAGTGATCGAGGCCGTCTTTCGTCGCAGGTTTCCCGAGGCCATCATTG
Source organism: Deltaproteobacteria bacterium (assembly GCA_019313725.1). Taxonomy (GTDB): domain Bacteria; phylum Desulfobacterota; class Desulfobacteria; order Desulfobacterales; family B30-G6; genus JAJDNW01. The sequence goes on along the minus strand of JAFDAT010000143.1, from coordinate 4,619 downwards.
CTCCTTCTGTCCTGTTTGCCACATCGGATTCACGCTTTTTCCGGAAAAAGGGAATCACCAGCTATGGTGTATTTCCGGTACTGGTTTCAATGGAGGATGTTCAGATGGTGCACGGCATCGATGAGAAAATATCCGAAGACAACCTGATTTTAGGCACGGAGATCTACACGGAGATCGTCGAGAAGCTGTGCGATTTGTAAAGGAGCACAAAAAATGGCGATAGTCATCAGGGGTGGTTCGGTTTTTACGGGTGACGGCAAAGTGCTGGATCCGGCGGTTGTCATCATCGAGGGGGATCGGATTGCAAAGATAGGCCTTCCGGACATGGCCTTTCCACGCGATGCGGAAGTGATCGATATCGCGGGCAGGATGCTGCTGCCCGGTTTTGTGGACTGCCATCTGCACATTTTGATCGATGGAAGTCCGAACCCCATGGCGGCTGTGGAAAACAACAGCATGGAGATGACCCTTCTGCTTGCGACGGCGCATGCCAGGGATACGCTGATGGCCGGTGTCACCACGGCCAGGGATATGGGCGGCACGGGCAGGGCCGAGATTGCCATCCGGGATGCCATCAATGCGGGTGTTATTCAGGGGCCCAGATTACTGGTGAGCGGACAGCAGATCTGCATGACCGGCGGGCAGGGTTGGCAGTTCGGGCGCGAGGCGGACGGGCCCGATGAGGTTCGCAAAGCGGCCAGGGAGCAGATCAAAGCCGGGTGTGACATCGTCAAACTCATGGCCACCGGCGGTATCATGACCCCGGGGGTCGAACCCGGTGCCGCCCAGTTGACAGAGGCGGAACTGCGGGCCGGCGTAGAAGAGGCCCACCGGGCCAATCGAAAATGTGCCTCACATGCTCAGGGGACCCTGGGCATCCTGAACTCCTTGAATGCGGGCGTCGATTCCATTGAACATGGATTTTTTTTGAACGAGGCGTGTATCGCCCGGATGCTTGAAAACGACGTGCCCCTGATCCCCACCCTTGGGCCCGGCGACATGCTTGAAAAAGCGGCTGGCCTGGGTGTTCCGGAATTCATTATTGAAAAGAGCCGGCAGGTCCGGGGGCCGCATATCGAAAGCCTGGCCATGGCCAAGCAGGCCAATGTGCTGATCGGCATGGGGGCGGACTGCGGGACGCCGCTTCTGTCGCACGGGTCCAACCTGATTGAACTCGTCAGTCTGGTGGAAAATGGATTTACGCCTGAAGAGGCCCTGGTTGTCGGAACCTTGAACGGGGCTATAATATTGGGTCTGGACGATCGGCTGGGCAGCATTGAGGAAGGTAAGCTGGCCGACCTGGTCGTGGCCGTCGGCAATCCACTGGATGATATCAGTCTGCTGACGCATCCGGAGAACATTACCCATGTGCTCCAGGGGGGCAGGGTGGTAAAGGCGCCATAGCATATAAGTGTCACTTATAATTTTAGATCACTTGGCACTTCGAATTTATAATTCGGCGGAGCCGAATGGCTCTGGCTCCCGAAAAGCGGGATCTACGACGGGCCTAAAGGGCTATGTTTTATTACTGAAATAAAGGATGACATTATGAATTTGTCGGCCATGCTGGTGGATTTGATCGTTATCAGTCTATTTTTCATTATCGGCGCTATTTTAAGGACCAAGGTAAATATCTTCCAGCGTTTTATCATTCCGGCATCCGTCATCGGCGGGATCATCGGCCTTGTCATGGGAAAAAATGTTCTGGGCCTGGTTCCCATTTCCGACTTTTATCCGCAGCTGGCCAACGTCGGCATCGATGTGGTTTTTGCAGGTCTTTTCGTCGGCAAGGTGATTCCCGGTTTTCGAGAGTTGGGCAGAACCGCCGGTGCCCAGACCGCTTTCGCCTATTTCAACGGATTCGGGCAGATTGTCATCGGCCTGGCTGTGGTTGTCCTTTTCGGTATGCTGGGCAGCCACTTAAGCCCCTTGTTCGGGCTGCAGCTGGTGGTCGGTTTTCAGGGCGGTGTCGGCGTGGGAACCGCAGTCGCGCCCATGGTCGAAAATTTGGGGTGGTCGGCAACCGAAGCGGCGGCTGTCGGTGAAACCTGCGCTGTTGTCGGATTGGTCTTGTCCGTGCTGGTGGGGGTTGTCATGGTCAATATCGGATCGGCCCGCAACTTCACCGTAAAGAAATTTCACAAGACCGATCGTAAAATTACATCGGCTACATTTTTCCCCATTGGACAAAGAAGAAGTCTTGGCAGCGAGATTACCAGCCCGGAGGCCGGCAGCTCGCTATTGTTCAATTTTGGTATCATGGGTCTGGCGATTCTGTGTGGTCACCTGATTCATTACGGGATTATCACCGCCGCGCCACCGCTTAAGTTTTTGCCGAAATTTCCTTTTGTGCTGATCGGCGGTATCATTGTGCAGTCGATCCTGCAGCGCTCCCGTCTGAATACCTATGTCGACGGGGAAACCGTGGACGCCATCGCCGGGTTCGCCCTGGATATCCTGATCGTGGCTTCACTGATGGCCATCGACCTGACCGTTGTGGCCACCTATGCCTTACCGTTGTCCGTTATGGTGGCCCTGGGCCTTCTGTTCAACTTGTGGCAGGTTAAATGGATGGGGCCCAGAATTCTGCCCGGAGCCTGGTTCGAAAAGAGTGTCTGCGAATTCGGGCAGAGCACCGGTTCCACTCCCCAGGCCATGCTGCTTTTGAGAATGATAGACCCGCGCCTGAAGACCGGCGCAGCCGAGGCCTTTGCCCTCAAGATGTTTTTTTTCAGCCCGATCATGTTTCCCATGACCATGATTATGATGCCGTTCATCGTTAAAAAGGGACCGGTTGTGTTTCTGGTTGTCTACCTGGTCCTGATGCTCATAATTCTCCTCATCTGCCGGCTGACCTGCTGGCAGAAAAGACCCGTGGTGCGCTGGTTCGGTTCGAATGCCGGGCCGAAATCCGAGGGGTAACACGTTGCCGGCGGTTATTCTCATCAATACGGGATGTGGTCGATATACCAAAGGATGAAAGCGACCGCGGACAACCTGGATGGCAATTTGAATGCAAGTAGTTGCTATTCAATTGAAAAAATTAAAATGACTTACAATCATAAAACCAGCGGGCTATATCCAATTTCGCTAAACCACGTCCGCCCATCCAAAGGCTGATCATTTTGCTATCCCTCCAGTGTTTCTCAATATGACCTTCCCGAGCATAACCGTGTGAACCCATCAAATCCATTGCTTTATTGATAAGGATTGTCATTTGGTCCGTTACAAAAAGTTTATTCGCTCTGGTTTTGGCTAAAAATTCCACACCAGTCGGGTCGATACCATAGACATCCGGGACAGTCATCATTCTTGCTTTCATATATGTATCGGATCTACTGACTTCTATCATCATTGCAATGTCAGCTAGTATCGATGCTGTCATACTGTGTTCTTTCAATAGTTTACCACCTACTTCGCGTGTGCCGCACCACTCCTTTACCAGTTCGTAGCAATTACGCATAATACCGATGGAATGTGCTGAGGAACCAATATTCCCGGCATTCATAAACATTCTAGCCGCTATGGCATCATCTCCGGGTTTTGGGTTGGCTCGATTTTCTTTAGGCACCCGAACATTGTCAAACCAAATGTCACTGTTCTTATCACCTGACATACCCGCCTTCTGGTAAGGTTCACCTTGTTTAACACCCGGTGTATCGGCAGGCACATAAATTATTGCGAAAGCCTCATCATCTTCCACGCCGGGGTTGGTAGTACAAAATACAGCGAATATATCAGCAAGACCACCGGAATTCGTAGGCCATAGCTTATGACCATTTATTACCCATTCATCACCATCAAGTTCAGCGGTTGTGGCAATATACTTTCCATGCGTTCCATCAATATTTTCAACATCCGATCCGCTTCTTGCATCAGTGATTGCTGCACATCCGACAAACAGCTTATCCGTTTGGCAGGCAAGGGGGGCGAACTTCTCAATCAGGATTGGATTCGGGGTTGGCGCTAACATGGGCATAAATGTCCAATTGATGCAACCCGCAGCTGTAGATAAGCCGGAATCGCCCCTGCTCATTTCTTCATTGCATAGGCAAGCGGTAATCAAATCCGATTCCAAACCACCGTATTCTTTTGGCCATGGTGCGCACTGCAAACCAAAATCCAGCATGATTATTTTTAACAGTTTGTCGTAAATCTTGTGATCTTTCCAATCCTCATCAAGCTCATGCCGAATTGGCATTATTTCCTTTTCTACAATCTCCCGACAACTTTCAACGATTCGTTTTGTTTCGTCACTAATCCATTCCAGCGGCAATGAAAACTTGTCTTCAAATTTCATCATCAATTTCCTTTTCAATATGTTAAGAACTATTTTGTCGGCTGCATCAATCTCGTTCCAACAAGCGTTGGAGCTGCTGTTTTATTCCCGGCAGGCAAGCATCGGATATTTAACAAAGACGATGGAAGCATCCTTGCCGTGCCGTTCCCTGGCTTTTTCGATGGCCGTTTCGACCGAAGCGGCGGGTTCGAACCCGAGATGGCTGACCAGTGACGGTTTTTCGGCCCCGGCGACGATGACGTGGCCTGCGTGCCGCAGGCGTTTCAAGGGGTGTGTTACCATGATGCCGTGCATGGGGTGGAAGCCGTGGCAGAACCGG
>JAFDAT010000142.1 GCA_019313725.1 Deltaproteobacteria bacterium | reverse complement strand
TATAATAAATACACCTTTGCGTCTTGGCGTTTCATCTTGTTTAATCAGCAAAAAAAAATATTAAAACCAATCACGAAAACACGAAATTATCAAAGCACGAAATTTAAAGTACTTTTTCGCGGTTTTTCGTTTTCGTGATTTCGTGATGGACGCTTATGGCAGCTAAAATAATCCAGTAAATCCTGTTTACCCCGTGAAACCTGGTTTGTCTCTTGTTTCACTGGGGTCTAAGAATTCACTGTGTACCGACCTCATTCCTCAACCCTCAGTCCTCAGCCCTCTGTCTTTCTACCTAAGCGTACCGCAAAATTGCTGCCTTTCTCCCGGCTACGCGTTCGTAGGTTTCATCCGGATGCCCTAGTGCGATGACCGCATAGGGCGTTTCATCATCAGGCATACCGATGGAACGGTTGATATTCCTGTCCCTTTTCATGGCTTCGATCACGTATCCGATCAGGCAGGTGCCCAGCCCCATTGCATGCGCGCCCAGTAAAATATTCTGGGTGGCCAGCAGTGCGTCTTCGGCGGGGCAGGAGGCATCGTTGCGCGATCCGGCGACGATCACGGACGTTGCCCCGTGGAACAGAAGATCCTTGCCTTCTTCTTCCCAGCGTGCAAAACCTTCCTTGACGGTTTGATAACGGGTCGCATAGTAATCGGCCAGGGTGGGTTTATTGACCAGTTTCAACAGGTTTCTCAGCCACCATTTTTCGGCCATACGGTTGACCTTGTCAAAAAACCGGCTCGTCCGGTCGGCAAGGGCCAGTACGGAATTGCGGTCCGGCAATATCGTAAAGGACCAGCGCTGACAGTTAGACCCGGAAGGCGCGGTGATGCCGATTCTGACAAGGTCTTCCAGGATATCGGGCTCAACGGTCTTGTCCTTGAAATTGCGGCAGGAGCGCCGGGACTGCATCAGGTTCACCAGGGCACCGGTGTCGAATTCGCCGTGGGACAGCCAGCTTTCCGGGGCCGAAAAAGTCTTGAATTGTGCCAGCAGGGGGTCTACCATCCCGACGGTGATGGCCTCTTCCGGGCAGGCTGCAGCGCAGTGCCCGCAGTTGAGAGATTCATTGCCTGTGACCCTTGCCTTGCCGTTTTCCAGGCTGATGGTCTCCTTGGGACATACAGGGATGCAGCTTCCGCAGCCGGTGCATTTTTTCGGGTCGATCACGATGGTTACGATTCGGTCGGTTTCCATGAGCCCTCCACTTATAAAGCTACAGCCAAGCTGAAAGTCCAAGCTTTGCACTATGGGGTAAAGCGTTCCCGATACCGGCCATAGCCTTCCTTCTCCAGGTCTTCCACCGGAATAAACCGCAGGGCGGCACTGTTGAGGCAGTAGCGTAGCCCCGTGGGCGCCGGGCCATCATCGAACAGGTGTCCCAGGTGGCTGTCGCCGTTCCGGCTGCGAACTTCGGTCCGCACCATGAAAAGGTTGCGATCGGTCAATTCCACGATATTATCCGGCTCCAGTGGTCGGGTAAAACTGGGCCAGCCCGTCCCCGATTTAAATTTGTCCGAGGAACTGAACAGGGGTTCGCCGCTGACAATATCCGTGTAAATTCCCGCCTTTTTATTATCCCAGAACGCATTGTCAAAGGGCCGCTCTGTGCCGTTTTCCTGGGTAATCCGGTATTGAAGCGGCGTCAACATCGTTTTCAGTTCGGCTTCGTCCGGTTTCGCATATTTCCCGGTTTCGGGTGTGGCCCTACTGGATGCCCCTTTTGCAGTATTGCTCAGGCCGGTGTCGTTGGCGGGCCAGGCCTTTTTCAGAAACGCGTCACGGCCCGAACCGGCCCGGTACCACTTGTAGCGGATGGGGTTTTTCTTGTAATAATCCTGGTGGTACTCCTCGGCCGGGTAAAAAGTTCCCAGCGGTGCGATGAGGGTTGCCACCGGTTTGTCAAAATGCCCGGATTTTTCCAGGCGTGTCCGGGATGCTTCGGCCAGGCGTTTTTCCTGGGCATCGGCGTAGAAGATGGCGCTCTGGTACTGGTCGCCCCGGTCCACGAACTGGCCGCCCGGGTCCGTGGGATCAACATGCCGCCAGAAAACCTCCAGCAGTTCCCCGTATGAAATTTTGGACGGATCGTAGATCACCTGTACGGCCTCTATGTGCCCGGTGCCCCCGGCTGAAACTTCCTTATAGGACGGGTTTTTAACCCGGCCGCCGGTATAGCCGGAAATAACCGCAACCACGCCGCCCACCTTTTCGAAATCAGATTCCGTACACCAGAAACACCCGCCGGCAAATACGGCTGAAGCGGTGGTATTCGTTTTCCCTTCCTGGTTATTTTCAGACTTTTCCATGCTGTCTACCTGTGTAATGGTGAATATGATCAAAATGAGAAGAATTGAAACAATGTATATCGGTCTCATGGTGCACCTCCAGGATCAATTATCATTAATATAATCTTAAATTGGAAATTGTCGAGATGGCCTTGAAATCGGCATTTACTTGCAAAAATTTCCATCCTGTCCTAAATTTCCCATTGATATGGCTGATATTCCGGAAATAACAATAGACACGCTGCTGGAACAATACGATGTACTGCTGTTCGACGCTTACGGTGTTCTGGTCCATTCCTCGGGCGCATTGCCGGGTGCAATCAAATTGGTCCAACGGCTGAACCGGATGAGAAAGTCCTACTATATTCTCACCAATGATGCATCCAGACTGCCGGAAACAGCCTCCCAACAGTATCGGAGTTACGGTCTGGACATAACCCCCGAGCGCATCATCACCTCAGGGTCGTTGCTGAAACCCTATTTTATCGGCCACCAACTGATCGGGCTGCGTTGCGTCGTGCTGGGACCTGCGGACAGCCTACGATATGTGGAGCACGCCGGCGGTCGGGTGGTCTCCCCCGGCGGGGCGTTTGATGTGCTGGTGATCGCTGATGAAGCGGGCTTTCCGTTTCTCGAAACCATCGACAGGATGTTCACATCTCTTTGCCGGGCCATTGACGCCCGGCGCAAAATTCACCTTATCCTGCCAAACCCTGATCTGATATACCCCAAGGGGGATCGGGCCTTCGGCTTTGCAGCCGGCAGTATCGCCGGGATGTTCGAAGCGGCCCTATGCCTGCGGTATCCGCACCGGGACGACTTGCGTTTTGCCCGTCTCGGCAAGCCGGAAAAGGGTATTTTCACGGAAGCGCTCTCCCGCAGCGGCACACGCAACATGGTCATGATCGGGGATCAACTTGAGACGGACATCAAGGGTGCACGAACCTTCGGCATCGACGCTGTCTGGGTGGAGGCAGGCGTGACGGCAAAGGTCCTGGCTGCCTTGCCGGTCGATCTACAGCCAACATATCGGCTGGGTACGTTTGCCGGCAACGTGTTTCAGCAATGAAATATTATTGGGCAGCTTGCCTATTCCCGGACTGGAGCCCCAAGTATTTTGATTTTTTTCGCTTTTAATGTAGAAAGCTATTTATGAATTTCGCATCCATCGCGCATGTCTTTGGAACATTGCTGGTGGTGACCGGCAGTTCAATGGTCTTTCCGTTGGTCTGTTCGACATACTATGGAGAAGATGACCTCTTTTCCATTTTCATATCCGCCATTATCACCCTTTTGCTGGGCTGGCCGCTGTGGCGTTTTTTTCGACGCCACAACGAGTTGAACATCAAAGACGGTTTTTTTATCGCTGTGTTCGGATGGGTGTTGATTTCGGCGGTGTCCGGGCTGCCGTTCATGTTCCACGGGTCGATTCCTTCGTTTACCGACGCCTTTTTCGAAATGATGTCCGGGTACACAACCAGCGGAGCCACCATCCTTACCGATATCGAAGTCGTCCCTCACGGACTGATTTTCTGGCGCAGTCAGACGCATTTGCTGGGCGGCATGGGGTTCTTGACGCTGACCGTTATTTTTTTGCCCCACGGCATGGGCGGCGTGCGTATTTTCCGGGCCGAGTCGAGCCCCGGGCAGGTCATTACCAAAGAAAAGTTCATCCCCCGTAACCGTGACACCATGGTCTGGCTCTGGGGCATCTATTTGACCTTGAACGTCCTGGAAACCATGCTGCTGTGCTTTGGCGGAATGACCCTTTTCGATTCCCTGTGCCACTCCTTCGGAACGGTGTCGACATCGGGCTATTCACCCAAAAATGCCAGCATCGGGCATTACAACAGTGCCTATTTCGACTGGGTGATCATTACATTCATGTTCTTCGGCGGGATGACATTCATGCTCTTTTACCACATGGCCAAAGGGGAGTGGAAGGTCATCAAAATCAACACCGAGTTTCGCTGGTATGTTGGTATCCTGCTCTTTTTTTGCGGCATGGTGACCTGGATTTTATGGAAGCAGGGTACGTATGCCAATCTGATAGATTCCATGCGCTACGGCACATTTCAGATCATGTCCCTGCTGACCACCACCGGCTTTACCACCGCTGATTATGAAAAGTGGCCCCAGGCCGCCCAGATGTTTCTGTACGCATCGTGTTTTATAGGTGCCTGTGCCGGGTCTACCACCAGCGGCATCAAAGTGGTTCACTATGTCATCATCTGGAAATACATGATGGCATCCATAAAAAAGATATTTTTCCAGCCCATGTCGGTGGTGGCGGTCCGGCTGAACGGACGCCCCATAGATCGGCTCATTATCGACCTGGCCATCTGTTACTTCATTGTCAACATTTTTATGGTTCTGGGGGGCGGGTGCCTGATGGTGCTGCTGGACGACATGGACTATGTCACCGGCATGAGCTCGGTGATTGCCACGCTGATGAATATCGGCCCGGGATTCGGCACCATCGGTCCGTCTGAAAATTACGCGCATATTTCGGCTGCGGGGAAGTGGTTTTTGTCGTGGAACATGCTGGTGGGGAGGTTGGAGATGTTTTCGGCGCTGGTGGTGTTTTTCCCGGCCTTCTGGAAAAAATAAAAATAAATTTCGGGCCTCAAAATCTTATTTTGAGGCCTGAAATTTATTTTTGGTTGGAGACTATAAATCAGCGACCACCGGCAGAGCATGGCCCCTTCGAGGGGCCTTCCTCATACCCCCGGCTCTGCCGGTGGTCGCTGATTTGAGAAAATATCCGATAAAGATTAAACAAAAAATAATTGCTGTACATCCTTCAATGCCAGGGTCTTGCACACGACAATCGCTCTCTCTTTGGCGTTTATCCGCGTGTCGCCAACGGCGATCTGCCAGGCTTCATCCCGAAATACAGCCCCGATTAAAAATTTTCCATAATAGGAAGGATCCAGCTTGGACAGGGGCGTGCGGGTGATCGGTGAGTCGGGTTCGGCTATGATTTCAACCATTTCCGCCTCTAAACCATGCAGGTGTGAAACGGACAGCAGCTGCCCCCTGCGAATGAACTTCAGGATCTCGTTGCCGGCCAGAATTTTTTTATTCAAGGCGATATCCGAACCCATGGTGGCGGCCAGCACCAGATAATCCTCTTTATTGACCAGGCAGATGGATTTTCTCTGCCGGGAAGTATCCTTTCCGTCCTTTCCGTTCATGAGGTGTTTGGCCAGCAGGCAACTCATGATGTTGGTTTCGTTATCCCCGGTGGCCGTGATGAAGGTGTCCATATCCAGCAGGCCGGCCAGCTGCAGCACGCTGGCATCCGATCCGTCACCATGCAGAACCTCCGCATTTTTCAATGAAAAAGACAAGGCCTCGGCCGATTTTTCATCTTTTTCGATCAAGGTGACTTCAACAGTTTTTTCTAGCAGTTGGGCGACGCGATTGCCCACCAGGCCGCCGCCCAGGATCATCACCCGGTGGCGGCGCTGCTGTTTGACGCCGGTGAGGTCCATCAGCTTTGGCAGATCTCGGGTGCCGGCCATGATGAAAATCTGGTCCTGGGGTAAAAGTTTGTCGTTTCCACCGGGAATGATGGTGGTGATGCCGCGGGCCAGGGCAACCACCCGAAAAGGAAATTCATGATATGTCTGGGAAATTTCTTTCAGCTTTTTGTTGGCCAGGGATGAGGATTCGTGGACGCGGGTCGCCATCACCTGAATCTGCCCATCCGCTATGCCGATGATATCGTTCCCGGACCTGAGTTTGATGATTCTGACAATTTCCTGGGCAGCCAGTTCCTCGGGGTGGATAATCAGATCGATCTTGAGTTCTTCGATGGTTATGAATGAATTCTCTCCACCGAATTCCAGGGAACGGACCCTGGCAATTTTGCGTGGAATTCCAAAACGATGGGCAATGATAGCGGCCATCATGTTCACGGCATCGTTGTTGGTGACAGCGATGAGATAGTCCATTTTATCGGCGTTGGCTTCGCGCAGGCAAGTGATGCTCATGGCATTGCCATGAATAAGGCGTGCATCCAGAATGCCGTCCGCTTCACGAATCAGTTTGTTGTCAGATTCGATTACGGTAATGGCATATCCTTCGTGGGCGAGTCGTTTGGCCAGATAGTAGCCGACCCCTCCGAGACCGAGAATCAGGATATTTTCAGAAATGGTGTTTTTTTTTCCAAACATATGTACAGCCGGTATACTCCAAATTTTGCCAAGTTGAAAGGCTGATATATTTTTTGTGTTCGTCTCCCAATCACGGTGCAATGGGTCATTGTTGCTATGACTTAGCGGATTTGTCAACCGAATATTCTATAGTTCGGGCCACAGGGTTATTTGACATCAGGTTTGGAAAATGGCAAAATAAAGCCTGAATCAAGCTTAAAAATATTCAATCAGACACACATGATGCCGGACGGAAAGTACGGTTATGCGCATCTATATGGTATAAAAAAGGAGAATACGCATGCAGGCATGGTCAAAACGGTTGGTATTGATGGTTGTACTGTTGGGTTTTGCTGCACCGACATGGGCCCAGGCAGTGGTCGTGCTGTCCGGTCCGGACGAGACCATTGACTGGCTCAAAGCGGAAAACTGGTGGGGAGAGGGAAAAAGGGGCGAGCAACTCGAGGTGCCGCGGGCAATGATAACGGGAATATCCGAGCGGTGGCAGAAGAATGCGGCGAATATGCCCGTGCCCATGAAAAAGGAAATATTCTATCGTTTTATTCTGCCCCTGGCAGTGCACGCCAATGCCATGGTGGAAAACCGGCGGGAACGGTTGAAGGGGATGGACGCCGTGTTGGCCGGCGGCAATAAGCTGTCTGCCGAAGACGATACCTGGCTGCGGGACATGGCCGTGGTTCTGCGCATTGCCAAGCGCGAAAAAGCCGATCAGATGAGCGATCCCGCCGACCTGAGGAAGGTCATCGACGAGGCGCTGTACAAACTGGACGTAATCCCTGCGGGCCTGGTGCTCGGACAGGCGGCCTACGAGAGCGGCTACGGGACCTCGCGTTTCGCCGTCAAGGGCAATGCCCTGTTCGGGCAATGGACATACGGCGGCAAGGGGCTCGTTCCGGAACAGCAGCGCAAGGAACTCGGCGATCACCGCATCGCGAGCTACGAGTGGCCCTTCGACAGCGTGCGCGGCTACTTTATCAATTTGAGTTCCCACCCGGCATATGAAGATTTCCGCCGCCTGCGCGCCGAGCTCAAATCCGCCGGCAAACCCCTGAGTTCCCTGAAACTGATCGAAGGCCTGAAAAGCTATTCCGAGCGCGGCCAGGAATATGTGGACACCTTGAAGGGCATCATTCGTGTCAACCATCTGGATCTCGCCGACAATGCCGTTTTCAGGGACGAGCCCATGCGCTTCATCGTGGTTACCGCCGACAAGGCGTCGGCCGCCAAGATGCGCAAGGATATCGAAGCCATGCGCAAATCAGGGGAGATTGAGAACATCGTTAAACGGATGCGGCTGGAATAATAAAGAATCCTGGCCCAGAGGACCAGGCATTGCGTTGCCCCTAGAAGGGGCTCTATCACAGAACACATGCGTCAGAGGATTCAACAGCCTGAAGTTACAGAAAAATCTTGAACTCAACATCCAACGTCGAATGTGGAAGACGCTTCGCTTTGTCTTATTTATAAAAAAGGTAGAATACCATATTCGATGTTCAGCGTTGGATGTTCGATGTTGGACGTTCATTTATAATGATGTCGTCAGATTAGAGATTCTATCTACTGGATTCCATTTCAGAATGATTTCGGCAGAGCCAATTGTCTCTGACCTGGCCCAAAGGACCAGGTTTTTAATACTGAAAAAAATTTTCAAACGCTCAGTTCAGGGGGTAACACATATGTCTGCTACTATGTACGGATGGACGGGAAAAATCGCCAGGGTCGACCTCGGCCGCTCAGAGGTCACCGAATTCGACACATGGGACTATGTCGAGCAATTTTTAGGGGGCCGGGGCATCGCCACACAGCTGTACTGGGAAAGTGACGCTTCGCGCGTCCAGGCATTCGATCCTGACAACCCGCTGATACTGATGACCGGCGTACTGGTCGCGACCGGCGCCCAGGGTGCGACGCGCATGAGTGTTATCAGCAAATCCCCCATGCTGATGCCCGAAGGGTTCTGCTATGGCAATTTAGGCGGTTTTTTTCCGGCATATCTCAAGCGGGCCGGGTATGACGGCATTGTCATTACCGGCCGTGCCGAGGTCCCGACCTACCTTTTTGTCCACGACGGCGGCGTGGAACTGCGTGATGCCGCCTTTTTGTGGGGCAAGGGAACCTATGCGGTTCAGAAAGGGCTGAAAGATGCCCATGGAAACAAAGTCCGTTTTATCTCCACCGGACCGGCCGGAGAAAATCGATGCCGGAACGCAACGATTATCACCGATCATGAGGGCAGCGCCACGGGCGGTTTCGGTGCGGTCATGGGTTCGAAAAACCTCAAGGCCATTGCGGTTGACGGTTCCGGCAAACCCCTGGTGACTCGCAGGGACGACCTGAACGAACTCAACCGGCACATCATTCACATCAGCAAGCGCGGTACGCTGCGGATGCCTGTTCCCAAGAAACAGATGCAGTTCATGAAGACCGCCTCCTGCTACCAGTGCGCCATGGATTGCGGCCGGGGTTTGTATCGAACTCCCGGGGGGCGGGAGGAGGTCAGGAAGTGCCAGGCCATGACGGTGTACATGCCTTATGCGGCCATGAAGTCCGAAGCGGGTATCGATGTTGCCCTGGATGCAACCCGGTTATGCAATGACTACTCGATTTGCACCATGGAAATTCAGAATGTTCTCCTCTGGCTGGGAGCCGCTTATCAGGACGGATACATTTCCGATCAGGATACAGGACTGGATTTTTCATCCCTGGGATCGGCTTCATTTTTTGAACAGCTGGTTTCCATGATATCCAGACGTGAAGGGTTCGGCAATATCCTCGCCGAAGGGATTTTGCGTGCGGCGGAAACCCTCGGAGAGCAGGCAAAAACCTATTTCAGCGAATACAACAACGCCGTCGGTCTTGACGGCGTCTATGCTCCCCGCCAATACCCGATCACCACACTGCTGTACGGCATGGAACCCAGACAGCCCATCGCCATGCTGCACGACATCAGCCACCTGATAGCAAGGTGGCTTCTGCACATGATCAGACCTGATCTGTCTCCCACCTCGGCCAGGGTATTCCGTGAGGCGGCCACCAAGTTTTGGGGACATGAAAAGGCCTGGGACATGACCACCATGGAAGGAAAAGCCATTGCCACGATTAAGATCCAGGACCACACATATGTGAAGGACAGCCTCGGTCTGTGCGATTTCGGCTGGCCCATCATGGATTCATTCAATACCGACGACAATACGGGTGACCCCACGCTCGAAAGCCGTCTCTTTTCGGCTGTTACCGGGATCGATACGAATGAAGAAGCCCTGGACCGCTACGGCGAAAGAATCTTCAATCTGCAGCGGGCCATCCTGCTGCGTGAAGGCTGGCAGGCACTGGAAGATGACCGGCCCAAAGATTTTAACTTTACGGAGCCGGTTGTCAGGGATGTATTGAATCCGAGATTGATCGTTCCGGGACCCACAGAGGAACCGGTGTCTGTAAAAGGCAATAAACTGGACCTGTCGCAGTTTGCAGAGATGCGCAAAGCGTTTTATACCCTCAGGGGCTGGGACGCGGACACGGGTCTTCAAGAAAAGACGCGGCTTGAAGCACTGGGCTTGTCGGACCTTGCCGAACAGTTATAAAATCGGGATTAGTGCTTGTTTTGTTAGAAAAAATACAGTTAATCGGCGGTGACCCCAAAAAAATAAACATTTAGCTTGCCATTAGCTTAAAGGGTGCTTAACATGTAGTATCAATTCAGTCTCGCCTTGTTGTGGCGGGAGGGTTTCTTTCTGTGGGAATTATCCGTTTGTTGAACGTTATCATCCTTCAGTTTGCGACGTTGAAATATTTTGAAAGGAGGATATTGTTATGACAAATGGAACTGTTAAGTGGTTTAATGACAGCAAAGGTTTTGGATTCATCGAGCAGGAAGACGGTCCGGATGTATTCGTGCATCACAGTGCGATCAATGCAACCGGTTTTAAATCTCTCAGTGAAGGTGCCAGTGTAACTTTTGACATCGAGCAAGGCCCCAAAGGCCCGGCTGCTGCCAACGTTACTGCCGTCTAACCGGCCACTAAAAAAAATTAAAGGCATCTCCCGTCAAACGGGGGGTGCCTTTTTTATTCCAGAATTAAAAACCTGGTCCTCTGGGCTAGGTCAGAGCCATTAGGCTCTGCCAATACTGGAGAAGATAAAATTTGAAGCACGAATATCTAAACTGCTATGAGCATCGAGATCGGCCACCACCATGTACCGGAGCCATACCATGCAAAAAAAAGAACCGAAAATAAAACGGAAATCTAAGCAGGAAGCCTCCTTCCATCAGGGTCAAAAAGTGATGCTGCTCATTGCCACTCGAACCGAGATGGGGCTTACCGCCATCATTGACGGTACGCAGGAAGGCATTCTCTATGAAAACGAAGTGTTTCAGCCACTGAAAATAGGGCAGAAGATCAGCGGCTATATCAAAAAAGTGCGTGACGACGGAAAAATAGATCTTTGCCTGCAAAAGCCCGGTTACAAGGCTGTGGATGCCTTATCCGCGAGTATCATGTATAAATTGCGGCACCAGAAAGGATTCATGGCGCTAACGGATAAAAGCCGGCCCGAAGTCATTGCCGACCTTTTCGGCGTCAGTAAAAAAGTGTTCAAGAAAGCCGTGGGCAACCTGTACAAAAAAAGATTGATCAGCCTTGAAGAAGACGGCATTCGACTCCGGGAAAAGAAAAAAAAACCAATTGCCGGTTCCAAAAAAAGGCGGCGCGATAATCGTCCTTCAAAGAGCCTCCGGCGTGGTTCCTCTCACCGTGGCACCAAGGACGCAGAAGCAAAAAATAGAAATTAAGAAAACGACATCTTCTCTGCGAACACCTGTTTGTGCTTTACAACCGGTGTGACCAGGAAAAAGGATGAGACGTTCCGCCGTTAAGGTGCAAGTCTGTCAAGTTTACGAGTAAAAGGCCATGATGGAAGATAATAGCGCTTGCAAAACCGCTTCCAAAATCATTTCGGAAAGGGCTTTTCAAAACTGGCTCTGGGTGGTGATTTTTTCCATCGCTTTTGCGTGGGTGGAGAGTGCCGTGGTTGTCTATCTCCGGAAAATTTACTTTTTCGGGGGATTCAGTTTTCCCCTTGTCATCAAATGGGAGGGCGGCCGGCACGTTGTCGATCCGCTGATCCGTATCGAGTTCGGCCGGGAAATTGCCACCATCGTGATCCTCATTGCGATAGGATGGATGGCCGGCAGGAACCGGTTTCAAAAGTTCTGTTTCTTCATGCTGGCTTTCGGGCTGTGGGACATATTCTACTACATCTGGCTGTATGTCATGGTGGGCTGGCCGGACAGCCTTATGACCTGGGACCTTCTGTTTTATGTGCCCCTGCCCTGGGTGGGTCCGGTCATAACACCGGTATTGATCGCTCTGGCCATGGTCGTGGCCGGTTCCCTGATCATCTATTTTGATGAAAAGGGGTGCGATATCCGCTGGCGATGGTATGATATGTCCATAGAGCTCACCTGCGGCCTGGTCATGATCGTGGCCTTCTGCTGGGACTGGAAGAACATTCTGCAGATACCGGGCCCGGTTGAATATACCGGCATCCCCAATCCGTTTGCCTGGTGGCTGTACCTGCCTGTCTACGTATTTTCGGTGGTTTATTTCGCAGTCAAGTTGCGAAAAAGTATCTCTAATCAGCCCAAAAGCGTTTAGAAATAGCTGTATATGACCATTTTTTGGGCCTTGATCCGGTCATGCGATATTACTGATGATTTCTAATGAAGACCACTTCAAAGGTCTGCCCCATTTCAGCCTGGTGATAGAAGCCAACCAGGGCATTTTTAGTTTCAAAATAATAGAGCGTGTACGAGGACCCGGGATAGCCCTTGTCCTGCAATTTTATGAACAGCTTTACCATACCCTTCCACAGGGAAACGTTGGCTTCGGCTACATGGATCCGATTCGGATTGAAATAGGCCACACTCACCGAACCATCCTGGCTGACGTTCCGCACCTGGATTGAATAGCCGCCGTCAGATCGAACCCAGTCCCCATTCAGCACCTTGAAGTCCTGGCCTTGAGCCGAAACAGCCGACATCGAAAAGATAAAAAGAATAGTGCCAATAACGAAAAATGTCAGGCCAAAGTGGGTAACGGTTGGTTTCTGCATAGGGTCCAAGTTTTGTTTATGTGTTTTCAGCCGATCAATGCTTTTTTTAAAATATAACACTGTGGCCGGATCTGTCAAACGCATATGCTAATCTTCGGTGTGGAGAGTTCGTGGGGTATTTTGCTTAGTACAAAAAGCTTGTCCGGCGTTATTACATCCGAAGATTTACTTGACCCTGCCGCTGCACATGATGATATAGTCAAATTAAATTTATCCCCCGCTGAAGGCAGCGGGCAGATTAAAATTTGGGGGATACGATGAATATCACTTGGTTCGGAACAGCAGGATTCAAGGTTGAAACCGGCAACTTTACCGTTTTGATCGATCCATATTTTTCCAGAAATCAGCAGGCGGTTCCTCGACAGCCAATTCGTGCATCGGATATCGAGCAGGCGGATATGATCTTTATCTCCCATGGGCATTTCGACCATATCCTTGATGTGCCGGAGATTGCTGCAAGCACAAAGGCCAGGGTATACTGCGGCAGGGGCACCGACGGCACCATGATACGGAAAGGATTGGACAAAGATCTGATCCACCGTGTCGTGTCGGATGGTGAAATATTTAATTTTGGCGATTTTCAGGCACAGGCGTTCTACAGCAGACATGTCAAGTTTGACTCTTGGCTGCTGTTTAAAACGCTGGCCCGTATCAATTTTCGTATACCCGGCTATCTGCCGCTTTTACGTGAATATCCCGAAGGCCAGGTGTTGAGCTGGCGGTTTCTGATTGAAGGCAAGGCGGTTCATCACTTCGGAAGTGGCGGATCGACAGTCGATGAACTGGAAAATCTCGGCAGGCAGCCCACCGATATTCTACTCGTGCCCATGCAGGGCCACACCCGCATCGACCGGATTGCACATCAATACGTCAAAGCCCTTCAGCCTGAAATGGTTATCCCCCACCATCAGGACAATTTTTATCCACCCATTTCAACCATGGTGGATACTCGAAAGTTTACCGAACTTGTAAAGGGCACCAACCCCGATACGGCCATCAGAATTCCGGTGTTAAACGAAACAATGGAATGGTAATCTTATATTAAGGAGCAAAATTGATAACGTCGATGCGATCATTCCTTTTTCCGGGCATCGTTGTGGCCGTGACCATATTCGTCCTTTGGTATTCCCATTTGCCGGTGTCGATCGTCGCATCGAACATGGCCCAGGTTGAACGGGAAGCTGCAAGGGGCGGTTACCGGTTGATAGATGTAGAGACTTTGTCAAAACGATATCAATCAGCCCGCGAAACTATCCTGCTGGTAGACACACGCCAGGAATGGGAGCACCGTACCGGTCACATAGCCGAGAGTGTCAATTTTCCCATGGAGCCCACATGGTGGGCTCGGTGGCAGAAAAAGGGGGCCTTGAATGTGCTTCTCGGACCAGACAGGGGCAAAATGATTGTCTTCTACTGAGCGGGTCTCGCATGAGTCCGCAGCGACTCGGCGGCTCGGGCAGCCGTTCAAGCAGGCTATCAAAACGTATTTCGGTATGCGCAAGGGTATCCCCAGTGGCAATCCAAAGGGCTTCCCGTTGCCCAGATTACACGAATCACCACCCCACCGGCTTCAGTTAAGGCCCCGAAGAAGCCTTCCTTGTCCGGTTGGGCACTGTTGTGGACGCTACTGGGCGTTTTTGGCGGTGGCCTGGCGTTGAACCTCACCCCATGTGTTTATCCGCTGATTCCCATCACGGTATCCTATTTCGGCGGAAGAAGTGCCCAGGGAAAAAGCGGGCTGGTCGGACACGGCATCTGCTATATCGGAGGGCTGGCGCTGGCTAACTCGCTACTGGGTGTCGTTGCCGCCCTCACCGGGGGCTTGATCGGGGGATTGCTGCAGAATACACTGGTACTGGTTACCATCGCAGCCGTGTTGGTAGTATTTGCCATGAGCCTTTTCGGGGTTTGGGAACTCAGGCTTCCCTTCTGGCTGACCCAAACGGCGTCAAAATCTTACACAGGGGTCTTCGGTTCTTTTTTCATGGGGATAACGCTGGGTGTCGTTGCGGCCCCCTGCATCGGTCCTTTTGTTCTGGGCCTTTTAACCTGGGTGGCAACACTTGGGGACCCCTTGATCGGCTTTTTTATCTTTTTCACCCTGAGTTTGGGATTGGGTACGCCCTTGTTCGTCCTGGCAATGTTTTCAGGCCAGTTGGCAAAACTGCCGAAATCCGGCGAATGGATGAACTGGGTGCGACGCGCCATGGGTTGGGTCCTCATCGGCATGGCCGCATATTTTATCCGCCCGACCCTGCCGCTGTTGCCGCAGCAATACCTCCTTGCCATCGTTGTCATTGCCGCCGGTATTCATTTGGGATGGCTGGATAAAACAACAGCCGCATTTCGTGCGTTTCCCTGGATCAAAGTCATCGCAGGTACGCTGTGCCTGGTGACAGGAACAGTCCTGGCCGGTAACATGGCGTTTAGAGGGCCGTCCGTCAACTGGTATCCTTACTCGGCCCGGCTTTTGTCCGCAGCGGCGGAAAAAAACAAGCCGGTAATCATCGACTTCTCTGCCGGCTGGTGTGCACCGTGCCGTGAACTGGATCAGGTCACATTTCATCATCCTGACATTGTTGCCCTCTCCCAAAATGATTTCATCATGGTAAAAGTGGATCTGACCCGGCAGGACGACAAAAAATTCGAGCATCTTTTAAAACAATACAGGGTCAAGGGCGTCCCGACCGTCCTGTTTCTGGACCCGTCGGGTCTGGAGCGCAGAGATTTGCGCCTGGTTGACTTTTTATCACCGGACGAATTTTTAAACCGTATGGTTGCGTTGAAATAGACCCTTTAGTACCCCATCGTTGTGGTGTACATAATTTATTTTCACCAAAAGGAGAGATCCAAGATGTTGAAGGTCCGCTTTTTTTTGAACGAACCCAATGGCAAGCCTTGAAAGCATTTTATTAAACTGATGCCCGGTCTGGGCGAAAAATATGAAATTCAAGTAGAGACGATTTCCAAGCCTAAAGCAGAGTACATGACGGATGACTATTTTGAGCTGGACTTGC
>JAFDAT010000141.1:3979-16609 GCA_019313725.1 Deltaproteobacteria bacterium | reverse complement strand
TAAAATGTGTGAAGAGCACAAGGTAGCTGCACGAAACATCCGGCGGGATTCCAACGATCTATTAAAGACCTTGAAGAAGGACGGTGACATTTCCGAAGACGACGCCTTCAAAGCCCAGGATGAGGTGCAGACGATCACCGATCAATTCATTAAAAATATCGACGAGGTCTACAAGGATAAAGAGAAAGAGATCCTTGAATTCTAACGATGATTCCGCCATTGCGGCAGGACTCGACCCCACCAGGCTCCCTTATCACGTCGCCATTATCATGGATGGCAATGGTCGCTGGGCAAAAAAGCGGATGCTGAACCGCGTAAGGGGCCATGAAAAGGGGGCGGAAGCCGTACGCATAGCCGTACGCACCAGTCGTGAATTGGGTATCGCCGCACTGACCCTCTACGCTTTCTCCACCGAAAACTGGCAGCGTCCTAAAACCGAGATCAACGCTCTGATGACGCTCCTGAAGCGATTTCTCAAATCTGAAAAAAAAGAAATGCTGGAGCACAATATCCGTCTGAATGCCATCGGAGAAATTGAAAGGCTGCCGGGTTCCGTACGGGAAATACTGCAGGAAATCATGCAGGTGACGAAAAACAATTCGGGCCTTTTATTGAACCTGGCCTTGAGCTACGGCGGGAGGTCGGAAATCGTCCGAATGGTGCAGCAGTTGTCAGAAAGCGCAGCAGCAGGCAAAATCCGCCCTGAGTCCATCGACGAAGAGACGGTTTCAGCCCACCTTTACACCAGGGATATCCCAGACCCGGATCTGCTGATCAGAACCGGCGGGGAAATGCGCATCAGCAATTTTCTGCTCTGGCAGATCGCCTATGCTGAATTACATATTACCAATACCCTGTGGCCGGATTTCAACAGGGCTGAATACGTTAAAATCCTGAAAGATTACCAGGGCCGCGACCGACGGTTCGGCAAGGTTTAAGGGGTAAATTACAGACGGATACCTGTTGCTAATGGACCCTCTATCAATGAACAGGCGGAAAACAACATGCATTTGAAGCGCTGGATCACAGGCTTGGTTGCGTTACCCTTTCTCATCTATATTATCGTTAGGGGGGGCATGGTCTTCACCCTGTTTATCGGGTTGGTGGCCCTGATCGCACTGTGGGAGTTCTTCCGGGTCACCCTGAATGGCGCCGACAATTTATCGTTGGTGCCCATGAAAATTCTGGCTTACCTGTATGCCGTTTTGATCTTATGGTCCGCCCATCGCCTGTCCCCCGCTTTCATCCTGAACAGTGTCGTGTTCTGTTTCTGGCTGACCGGGTTTGTCTCAATACTGCTGTTTAAAAATGACCCCCTGGTTTTCGAGACGGCCAAGAAGCAGATATTGGGGATCCTGTACATCCCCCTGCTGTTATCCTATCTGATCCTTGTCCGCAACGGATCGGCAATCCCGGGTGCCATATGGATCTTTTTCATTCTCGTGGTGGTTTTTACCGGTGACATCGGCGCTCTTTATGTGGGTACATTTCTGGGAAAACACAAACTCTATCCGGCTTTGAGTCCCAAGAAAACCATCGAGGGGTCAATGGGCGGGATCATTGCCAATATTTTTTTCGGTGCCATATTCAAGATGATTTTTCTGCCGGAACTGCCCTGGGGCACCAGCTTGCTGTTCTTTATCGCCCTTGGCGCGGCCGGCCAGATTGGCGACCTATTCGAATCCGGACTAAAGCGCGTAGGCCACATAAAAGATTCCGGCGGTATTCTCCCCGGGCACGGCGGCATCCTGGACAGGATCGATGCCGCCATGTATGCGGCGCCGGTGGCCTATATGTTCAAAGTATACATTTTTTAGGTACTTCATTGCATTATTAGAATTTCTGGATCACCTGGGTCAGGTTTCTCCGGAATACCTATGGATTTATCGGGGAATCAGCTTATGAAAAATCTTTCCATACTGGGTTCCACGGGTTCCATCGGAACCAACGCACTCGAGATTGTGGCCAGGTTCCCGGAACGTTTCCGGGTGAAAGCCTTGACGGCAAAATCGAATCTGGCACTGCTTGCCGATCAGATTCGTAAATTTTCTCCCGCCATGGCGGTGGTCTATGATGAAGAAGGGGCGGAGCAGCTGTGTAAGAAGCTTCCGGATGATATGGATATCAGCATACGCTCCGGGAAGGAAGGTTATATCGCCGCGGCAACACTGCCCGCCGCCGACACCGTTGTGGCCGCCATGGTGGGTGCCGCCGGGCTCATGCCTACTGTAGCGGCTATCAAATCGGGCAAAACTATTGCGCTGGCCAACAAGGAAACCCTGGTCATGGCCGGTGAACTGGTGATGAATCTGGCAGCAGACCACCATGTGAGCATTCTGCCTATCGACAGTGAACACAGCGCTATTTTCCAGTGCCTGGAAGGCAACCGGCGGGACGACCTTCAGCGTATATTGATCACGGCTTCGGGGGGGCCGTTTTTCCAACGGGATGCCGATACGTTTGCAACCATTCGACCGTCAGATGCGTTGAAACACCCCAACTGGCAGATGGGCAGCAAAATTACCATCGACTCGGCCACACTCATGAACAAAGGCTTGGAAGTTATCGAAGCCAAACACCTGTTTGCGGTTGATCTTTCAATGATCGAAGTTGTCGTCCACCCGCAGAGTATTATTCACTCCATGGTGGCCTACAGGGACGGGTCAATCATTGCCCAGCTCGGTATTCCGGATATGAAAAGTGCCATTGCTCTGGCCCTGTCCTACCCCGAACGCCTGCCGCTGCAGCAGCCGCTTCCTGATTTCAGCGGTTTGGGAAAACTCACATTTGCCAAACCGGACATGCAGAAATTTCCCTGCTTGGCTTTGGCCATTGAGGCCTGCCAGGCAGGTGGTACTTTTCCAGCCGTTCTGAATGCGGCCAATGAAATTGCGGTAGCATCGTTTTTAAAGGGCGGGTTGCCGTTTGATAAGATTCCTGAAGTGATCCGGATGGCGCTTGAACATCTGGGCGGATCGGGAAAGCCTTCCCTGGAAGATATCCTGGATACCGATCAAGAGGCGCGGTTCTATGCAGTCGAAGCGATTGCCAAAATGATGCGCGGTCCGCTGTGACCGGTTGACGTCGCCGCGGTTCGTCCTTATTATGGGATATATTAATCAAGATTATGGGATATATTAATCAAGATTATGGGATATATTAATCAAGGTAGTTTCAAACATTTTGGATCAATATAATGAGTACCAATATATTTGCATTTGTTGTCGTTCTGGGCATTCTCATTTTTTTTCATGAGCTGGGGCACTTTCTGGTGGCCAGACTGCTTGGCGTAGGGGTCGAAAAATTTTCTCTGGGTTTCGGGCCGCGGTTGTTCGGGAAGAAAATCGGTCTGACCGATTATCGAATTTCAGCCATCCCCCTCGGCGGGTTTGTGAAAATGGTGGGGGAAGACCCGACCGCAGAAATGGACCCTGAAGACATTCCCATATCGTTTACCCATAAGCATGTTTTCAAGCGCATTCTGATTGTTGCCGCAGGTCCTGTATTCAACCTTCTGCTTGCGGTTATGATTTTTTATGTCATCTTCCAGGTGTCGGGCACCTATATCCTAATGCCTTCCATCGGCGGCGTACAGGAGAATTCTCCGGCCGCCAGCGCTGGACTGCAGACAGGCGACCGGATAACAGCCATTGACGGTACGCCCATTTCAAGCTGGGAGGAGATGGCCGTCGCGATAACAGCCTCTGCCGGGCGGCCCATAGCCCTCACCATCCAACGACCCGAGTGGGATATTTTTACGGTCTCGATTACCCCCCAGGCAGCGATGTCGAAGAATCTATTCGGAGAAGATATCGAGCGGCACCTCATCGGCATCTCATCCGCCGGGGAGGTGGTCAACCAGAGGCTGAATCCCATCGAAGCCCTTTCCGAAAGTTTTCGGCAGACTTACAACATCACCAAACTTACCATCGTCAGCATCATCAAGTTGATCCAGGGAACGGTTTCCACGAAGACCCTGGGGGGACCGATCATGATTGCTGAACTGGCCGGTCAGCAGGCCAGGGAAGGTGCTTTAAACCTTGTATTCTTTATCGCCCTCCTGAGCATAAATCTGGCCATCATCAATTTTCTGCCCATCCCGGTGCTGGATGGCGGTCATATTCTGTTTTTCTTGATAGAAGCCATAATACGGCGCCCTGTGAACACGCGCATGCGTGAAATCGCTCAGCAGGCCGGGATCTTTATTCTTATCATGCTGATGATATTTGTTTTCTACAATGACCTTTCCCGGATATTTTCGAGTTAACGACCATCGTCCGGCATCCGGTATGCCCCCTGGCAAAAAAATAAAGCCGTAGATTCTCAGCGTTTAGGCGCTGAAAATTTGAAGTTATTTTTATAGGTGCCCCAATCTCGCCGATGCCCCTCTCCATGCCCGTGTTCTGCTTGAAGGATGTGTTGTATTAGATTGCCATGTTGTTTATGCAACCATAGGGTTGAGTCTGACAACCCGGTGTGTTATAGCGATCAATATTCGTGCATCCTGAACTGAGTTTTTCAAATTTAGGCTTAGAAACCCGTCAGTCATATAAGTTTTCATGCCTGACGCGTACAACGAAGCGTGAAACATTATTCATCATACACATTAGAAACAGAGATCGCTCTTCGGCCCGAACTGCCCGATGCTGAAGGCCAGAGGATACGCAGAAAAGCACTAGACTACTTTGGCATTGAGCTTGACAGCGTGCGGGTGATTCAGATCAACACCTTGGATGTGGATCTGGCGCCGGCTCAATATGATACCCTTCAGACGGATATTTTTACCAACCCGGTAACGCAAGTTTCTTCCTATGCGCCGTTGCCCCTTGATTTTGACTGGATCATCTGGGTGGGATACCGACCGGGGGTCAAAGACAATCCGGGCAGCACTGCGGTTGAAGCCATCGAAGACGGGCTGGGCCTCAAACTGGGGGAGGCCGGTGCCGTATACACCTCCAAACGGTATTGCATACAATCACGGGATCTCACTGTAGATGCGGTAAATAAAATTGCCGGTGAACTCCTGGCCAACGATTTGATCCAGCAGTGGAAGATTTACGGCCCGGCCGAGTGGGACCCGACCGAGGGCATTGGTATCGTCATTCCCAAGGTCGTCCTCGACCATGCCCCAACGGTATCAACCATTTCGGTTGAGAGCGATGCTGCGCTGCAGGAAATCAGCAACCAGAGAAATCTGGCGCTGGCTTCCAGTGATATACCCACCATCAGAGCTTATTTTCTTAAAAGGGATGTGTTGCAGCAGAGAACGGCAAAGGGATTGTCCAACCCGACCGATGTGGAACTGGAGTATATTTCCCAGGCCAGGAGCGATCACTGTAATCACAATACTTTCCAGGGACTGTTCCGCTATAAAAACCTCAAGACCGGTCGCACGGAGATTGTCGACAACCTTTTCAAAACGTGCATTGAGGGACCGACCCTTGAATTGAAAAATAAAAAAGACTGGGTGGTGTCGGTCCTGTGGGACAATGCCGGGGCAGGACGGTTTGACCGGGATCATCATTATGTCATTACCGGTGAAACCCATAACTCACCTTCCAACATGGAGGCCTATGGCGGAGCGATTACCGGTATCGTCGGCATATACAGGGATCCCATGGGGACAGGCAAGGGCGCCAGACTTATTATGGGCAGCTATGGTTTCTGTGTCGGTGAACGGGATTACGACGGAGATCTCAATCCGCGCCTTCACCCACGACGGCTTCTCGACGGTGTGATCGAAGGTGTCAGGGATGGCGGCAACAAAAGTGGTATTCCCACAACATTCGGGCAGGTCCTCTTTCACCATGGGTACATGGGAAAGTGTCTCGTTTTTGTGACTGCCGTGGGTATCATGCCCGCGCTTATCGACAATGCACCTTCGGAAACAAAGGACATCTTTCCGGGTGATCTGGTGGTGATGAGCGGCGGCAGGGTGGGCAAGGACGGCATTCACGGCGTTACCGCAGCGTCAGAGACATTTTCTGAAAACACACCTGCCGGCCATGTTCAGATCGGGGATCCCTACACGCAGAAAAAGATGCATGATTTTCTCCTGGAGGCTAGGGATGAGGGACTCATACGTTTTATCACCGATAATGGCGGTGGCGGATTGTCCTCGTCCGTGGGTGAAACTGCGCGTTTTTCCAATGGGTGCGACGTTCAACTCGAGAAGGTTCCCCTTAAATACGACGGCCTGGATCAGTGGGAAATCTGGATTTCGGAATCTCAGGAACGCATGACCATTGCCGTCGAACCTAAGAATATAGACCGTTTTTTCAAGTTGTCCAGGAAGCATGCCGTGGAAAGCACCGTCATCGGGACCTACACCGATAGTGGAAAGCTCAACATCACTTTCAATGGTGAGACGTGCGCATTTGTAGATATTGATTTTCTGAAATCCGGATTTCCCCAGTGGGAGTTCGATGCGGTGTGGCAGCCTCCCGAATTAAGGGGGTTGCACGAACCTGTTTTGAGCGTCCCTGGAGATTACGGCAGACTGCTGCTGGAAATGTTGTCCGGTCCGAACATCTGCTCGATGGATTGGATAACGCGGCAGTATGACCACGAGGTGCAGGGTACCAGCGTCATAAAACCGCTGGTGGGTGAAGACCGCGATGTCAACAGTGATGCCGCCGTCATCAGGCCGGTGCTTTCCTCTCTAAAGGGGCTTGCTTTCTCACAGGCGCTTATCCCGGCATATTCGGAAATCGATGCCTATCACATGACAACCTGTACCATTGATGAAGCCGTCCGCAGGCTCATTGCGGTGGGGGGGGACCTTGCGCATGTCGGCGGGGTGGACAATTTTTGCTGGCCCAGCATCCAGTACCACCCGGTGGAAAACCCGGATGGTAAGTATAAGGCCGCACAGCTGGTGCGGTCTTGCCTGGCCCTGCGTGACATCTGCCTGGCATACGAAATTCCGCTATTATCCGGCAAGGACAGTATGTATGTAGACGGGCACCTTACGGGGCGATACGGAGAAAGCCATAAGCTTTCGGCATTGGAAACGCTCCAATTCTCAACCATAGGCGTGATTGACGATATTGAGAAGTGCGTGAGTATGGACAGCAAGGTGCCGGGGGATCTGGTCTACATTGTGGGGACGACGCGCAATGAACTGGGCGGGAGTGAATACTACCAACACCTTGGCTACACCGGCCTGAATGTCCCCAGGGTACTTCCGGACCTGTTTCTGCCTCTTTACCAGGCTTTGAGCCAGACCATCAAGGATGGAATGGTGGCATCGGTTCACGGTATTTATCGTGGCGGTTTGGGAGTTCATTCCGCACTGGTCGCCATGGCCGGGAATCTGGGCATGGATGTAGATTTAGGACTGGTCCCGGTGGAGGAGTCCCTGCGGGATGACACCATTCTTTTTTCGGAATCGAGCGGCCGGTTTATCGTAACTGTCGATCCGGCGAAAAGGGATGCGTTCGAACAGAAGTTCAAGGGGCAGCCGTGTGCCTGCATTGGCAAGGTCGTTGAAGAAGAGAGGGTCAACATAAAGGGAAATGACGGAAAAGTGATTCTTGCGAAGTCAGTGCCGGAACTAAAAAAAGCATGGAAACAACCGTTCGGAGACTTGATATGAGTGACATAAATGTCGTTGTGCTTACCGGTTATGGCTTGAACTGCGATCATGAAACGGCCTACGGATTCGAACTGGCCGGTGCCAAGTCCCACCGTATACATATAAATTCTCTGATCGACGGATCCGTAGCGCTTGATGATTTTCAGATTCTGGTGTTCGGGGGTGGTTTCAGCTGGGGAGATGATCACGGGGCGGGCGTTATACAGGCCTTGCGCATGCGTACGAATATCGGAGAGCAGATCCATGCGTTTGTGACCAGGGGTAACCTGATCATCGGGATCTGCAACGGGTTTCAGACGCTGGTCAACATGGGGCTGCTTCCCGGGTTTGAAACGGCGGTGTCCGCAGAAAACAGCGTGCGGCAGTCTGTTGCCCTTACCTTTAATGACTGTGGTAATTTCAGAGATGCATGGGTTAAGATGAAGACCAGGCCGGAGTCGCCTTGCATTTTTACACGCGGTCTGGGCGACCTCGAACTCCCGGTAAGACATGGCGAGGGTAAATTTATTACGGATGCCAAAACCGTTGAACGGCTGTTCGACAAAAATCAGGTCGTTCTCCAGTACACCCGTTCTGACGGCAGCGCAGCCAATGAGGAATTTCCTTTCAATCCCAATGGGTCGATGCGGGATATCGCCGGGATCTGCGATGCTACCGGTCGTGTTTTCGGGCTCATGCCCCATCCCGAGGGGTACAACCACTGGACCAACCATCCGGACTGGACGCGCCGCAAAGAAATGCTTATCCGCCGCGGGGAGCAGCCGCCCAAAGGCCTGACACCGGGTATCCAGATATTTCGGAACGCCGTCGACTACCTGCGTGAGCGGTAGGGGTCGGTAGAAGGTGGAAGGTAGAAGGCTGAAGACTGAAGAGGCTGCCGGCAAAAAGCTATAAACCTCCTTCGACCTTCAGCCTTCTACCTAAACACCTAAACCCGTTCCCCCGCTAATTCCAGGTGCCCGTCTCTCCGTTGTCGCTCTTCACAATTCGCGGGTTGCCGTTGATGTTCACGTGAATCCCCATGTATGCGCCCGGCTTGCTGCAAAAGTAGACATGCCCCCCTAATCCGTTGGGAAACCCCATATGATTAAATCGGGTTTTGGGAATGCCTCCCGCGAAGGAGGCCTTCAACAGCTGGACTCCCGGCGGTAGGCTGCCTTTTCTCACGATTCGTTCGTCGGTTTCGCGCGTCCACAATGCCGACTTACTATGTCCGTTGTCCACAAAGACAAGGTAAGTGCCGTCAAGGGCACCATCGCCATCCGGGTCGAATGTCACGATGACATTGCGGTTCTCTTTGACGGCAACCATCCGGGCATGCTGAATGTCCACAAACAGGTCAATGGCGGCACTATGCAATCTGGCATTGCGCAACCATTTTCCCACCTGTGGAATGGCGATGCCTGACAGGGTTCCCAAGATAGCCAACGTGACCACTAACTCTAAAATTGTGAAAGCCTTGTTTTGCTTCATGACAGCCCCCTTGTTACCTTACTCCCTTTTTAAGCCACCGGCTCTGCCGGTGAGAATTGAAAAGGTTCTACCGATCCGGTGAGGATTGCAATGTAATCAAAGCCTTCAATGGTGCTAAGTCGGTGGCTTAAAAAGGGAGTGAAACCCAAGAATTTTATCTTTGATGGTTCCAGTTTCACCTTCAATTGGTTTTCAACACATAAGGCCTTTAATGTATGTTGTATTAGTTGGTATCTGATTTCAACCCTGGATAACTTCGGTACTATTACTGTCGACTTTTGGGTATAATATCCAGAAAAGAGGATGCAGTGCTGGACAGTCTTTGAAATTTATTATAAAGAAAACCAGGATATCATTAAAAAGGAGAAATGCTTATGAAGGTTCATTGGTGGATTTTGATACTGGCGGCGCTCTTGATGGCCTCTGTGTCCCAGGCTGAATACTACAAATATACGGATGAAAATGGTGTTCTACGTTTTACTGATAACCTCCAGGAAGTACCTAAATCCCAGCGTAAGGACGTGAAGGAATACTGGGAAATCAAGTCCGATGACGCTGCCCAGCCTGGCTCACCGACCGAAGATGCCGCTGAGGCCGAGGACATGAAAACGCGCGAAGAGACCCTGAGAAACGAAAAGGCTGTCCTGGACCAGGAATACGAAGCGCTGGACACCGAGAAAAGGGTGCTGGAAGCGGAAAGCAAAAAAACGAGATCCAAATCCGAGAATAAAAAGTTTGAAGCACGGATTGAGGCCTACAATGCCAGAACCGCTGATTACGAAGAGAAACGGCTGGTGTTCAAAGAAAAGGTGGATGCTTTTAACGCAGATGTGAAAACGCAGTGAGGACTTGATTGACACGTTTATGCGATTTATTTATAAACAGAAGGTCCTGTAGTGTCGATCAAGAGATCGCAACAAAAGTGCTCCAATCCTAAAAATAATCTGCTGGATGATGCCATATGACGACCCATGAAAAACATCCGAACCGTCGATTTAATCATGAAAACCCAGGCTCAAAGGTAGGGACGCCCGGGGATGACCGCTTTGGTGGATCTGCCGATGAAACCGGACCGGGGGCGGCCATCCATAAAATGAGCGCCATCGTTTCCGGTAAGAGCAAATTTTACCCTGAAGATTACCGGCAATTTGCCAGATATTTTGATATTCCCGTTGCTGATGCGGAGCAGGTTGCCGCGCTGCTGTCCGGTTGTTTTGATCTGAACGGCCGCTTTCAGCGGGAGACATTCGAAAAATACCTGCCCGAATTTTCGCGTTATGATAAAAGTATTTTTCAGATTTTTTGGAACTGTCTCAACATTTCCCTGGATCGAAATGACCGTGTAGCCTTTTTAAATTCGATGCAGCTGCTGATCGTCCGGCTGAAGCAGCCCAAAAAAGCACTTAAAACCCTTTTAAACGACTTTACCCACGACCCGGATGGGATTGCTGATTCGGACAGGGATGCACTGATGCTGTCCAATCTGCTGATACGCAAGTATAATAAGGAACTCTATACGGATATTGAAACAACACCCGAAGAGGTGCTCCTGGTAAAAAACGGCCTGGACAGAGATATGACCAAGTACGCTCAGTGGCGCATTGAAAGTGCGGGGGAAGTATTTCAGCATAAAATTCACACTATCGGTACCCGAATAGTATCCGCTATTGACGCCGGGAAGAAGGAGGCTGACGGGTTGTCCGTAGATTTTTTGCTTTCGCTGGACCGTGAGGTGCAGATGTTCCTTTCTCTCGTGGGTGGCGATGCCGCCTACCGCATTATCAGATCAGCCGTAGAGGCATACGGCAACCCCGAAAATCGTATTTTTAAATTTTCAAACAGTTTTAAGTATTTGCCGATGCTGTTGCAGCACCTGAAAGTGCTGGTCCGGGGACGGGGTCGCGTGGGGGGCAAGCAGGACCTTCAGTTGTTCCAGGAGATTAAACAGCACGAGGCTGCATTCATACAATTCGGGGATGATCCAGGGTACCATGGTCTTGTAAGGCAGGTGCTTCAATGGGTGGACATATCCATTGACAGAGCCGCCGCAAACCCTGCCAACTGATATGAAAAACGATTTGAAAAATCCTCTTTCTGATGAAAATGTCTGCCGTACGCTGGTTCAGAACAAGCTCATATCTCAGGCTCAGGCAAAGAATATTTTAAGTAAGCGTGAGCCGCTAAAAAGGAAACTGAAGCAGCGGACAGCCGGGAAAAAACACGCCGCAAAGGCTGCGGATCGTGAGGCCGACAAGATAACGATTATCGATGTTATCGGTTCGCTCAAGATAAAACGAATCGATAACCCTTCCCTGACCCTCGACGAAGAGCATATCTACCAGGTATTGGCCGGGGCCTGGCAGGTACCCTATAAAAAAATAGATCCGTTGAAATTGGACTTGAATGTTGTCACCTCCATCATTCCGCACTCATTTGCCAGGCGGCACCTTGTCCTGCCCCTGTCTATTAACGACGGGCGCCTGACGGTGGCAACACCCAACCCGTTCAACTCAGAACTCCTGGAAGACATTGCCAGGGCCAGCAACCTCGAAGTTCAGGCTGTGGTCAGTTCCAAGGGGGAAATCGTTAAGCTGATTAACGAGTTTTTCGGTTTCAAGCGATCCATCACGGCTGCCGAAGATCAGTTCTCATCCCCCCTCGTGGACCTGGGAAATCTGGAGCAGTACGTTCGGATTGCCTCGGATGACGAGCTGCCCTCCAACGACCAGCACATCGTAAAAGCGGTCAACCATCTTTTTATCTATGCACTCGACCAGAAATCGAGCGATATTCACCTCGAGCCCAAGCGGGAGGCAGGCCTGGTAAGGATGCGCATCGACGGTATCCTGCATACGGTTTACAAGATTCCCAAAAACGTTCATACGGCTATCGTCAGCCGTATTAAAAGCCTGTCCCGCATGGACATCGCGGAGAAAAGAAGACCGCAGGACGGGCGCATTAAAACCGGCAAGGATGGCGCTGAAGTCGAGGTTCGTGTCTCCATGATACCGACGGCTTTCGGTGAAAAGGTCGTCATGCGCATCATGGATCCGGATATTCTTTTTCAGGATCTGGAAAAACTGGGTTTTACCGCCACTGACCTGATTCGATACAATGCTCTTATTAACGTTTCCAATGGGATTGTGCTGGTGTGCGGCCCAACGGGGAGCGGTAAATCGACAACCCTTTATTCGACGCTGCGCTATCTGCACTCCCCGGAAATCAATATCACAACCGTGGAAGACCCCATCGAGATGATTCACCAGGATTTCAATCAGATATCCGTTAATCCCGTAGTGGGCATCAATTTCGGCAACATTTTAAGGAATATTTTGCGGCAGGACCCGGATGTGATCATGATCGGGGAGATGCGGGATCTCGAAACAGCCGAGAATGCCGTCCAGGCAGCCCTGACCGGGCACCTGGTCCTTTCGACGCTGCACACGAATGATGCCCCGACCTCCGTAACCCGCCTCATCGATCTGGGGATACCGCCTTTTTTGATCCAGGCTACCCTGAGGGGTGTACTGGCCCAGCGTCTGGTCCGCAAGATTTGTCCG